>CAZLQN010000007.1:0-19711 GCA_964561735.1 Hadarchaeota archaeon (SeqCode)
CGTATGATAAAAATGAAGATCAGCTTAAGCAAGTTGGTTCGCAAAATAAACTGGTTCGGGGTAATCGCCGGCATTTTGATGATAGTGTTGCCCTTTGCAGGCAGGTGGTGGCGTTTAACCGTTGGTACGGGTGCGATAGATCTTACCACCTCGCCATTCGGAATTACCACAACAGCGTTTGGACAAACTATGGAATCAACGCTTGCCAGGTATATTTTTTTGGGTGCGACGATTAGCATTATAATCGCCGGCCTTTTCGTGCTTTTCGCTTCCCTGTTGCCAGAGCAGTGGTGGTCAGCGCGCCTCATGGATTTTGGGGCAACCAAAGTGTTTTGGATGGCCATCTGGCTTGTCATGACGCCACTAATTGGCGCTTTTATAGTGAACAAAATTTTACCTGGCGGGCAAACGCTTACAATATACGTTTTTGGCGCGACGATTAGCATTATAATCGCCGTCCTGTCCAAGTACTTGGCTTCCAAGTTTCTCAAGAAGTTGTGGTCAAAGCGCCTCATGAAGCTGGCAACCAACGTGCTATGGATGATTGCCGGGCTGTTCATAGTGCTGGCGGTCTGCGTTTTTATCGTGGGCAAATTTTTACCTAGTGGCGTCTCGGGCATCGTCCCGGGTGGCACGTTGAATATCAACACGCCCTACGTAAGTGGTAGCGCGTCCACAACTTTTTCGATGAGTATGGGCGGCGGCCAAGCCACGGTAACGCTGCCGATTAGCATGGGGCTGATGGGCGGCTTCGCTTTGGCAATCGTCACTGCGGTCTTCAGTATTTTGGCTTGGATTTACCACCCGGGCCCACCGGAAGAAAAAAAGAAGAAATAGGCGCTTCATTTTTCTAAAGTTATAAGTTCTCAGGTAGAAATTTAATCGAGTGCATGAAAGCAAGAGCTCACGTTTGGGTGGAAGGCTGTGTGCAAGGAGTTTTTTTCCGCTACGAGACTAGCAAAGTAGCCAGAAATTTCAATGTGAACGGCTGGGTTCGCAACCTGCCAGATGGTCGGGTCGAGGCGGTCTTTGAGGGTGAGAAAGAAAATGTCGAAGAGATGGTGGAGTTTTGCCGCCGAGGGCCACCAGGCGCGCAGGTCAATGATGTCGAGGCGAAGTGGGAAGCCTACCGCGGCGAGTTCTCCGGCTTCGAGATAAAATACAGGTGAAAAAATGGCTGTGCGCTCGGTGGCCGAAGTGATGGAGGAGATGCGTCGAAGGTATCAGAAGAACCGCAGGGAGCGCGAGAAATGGCGAATGCTTGCCGGTGGGGATGAGCGTGGTTACAGCGACCTCTTCTTCTACGGGCCAAAAGCCGGGCTCTGGCAGATCAAGGGAGAGATGAAGTCGCCTTATGAACTCGTCGGCGCGGGCGCAAAAGTTGTAGCGAGAAAAATCGATGACGAAATCCGCGAACTCATGGAGCAGGGGCAGCCCATGCCTTTCGGGCTCCTGTCATCGCACCCCAAACACAAGGATCGGATAATCATCGCTTCAGGCATAGGAAGGTACCAGGAGTCCACCGCGCGATTGAAGGAGCTTTTGCCCGGTAAACAACGCGAGCTTGATGTGGAGCTGAGGATGAGGCTGGAGAAATTGCGTCGCGAATTGGGACTCGATATCGCGTATGGTTGATGAAAAGTGGTGGGGTCGCCGAGATTTGAACTCGGGTCTCTGGCTTTTCCGCTGAGAAGCCCCGAAGCCAGAAGGATAGACCAGGCTACCCCACGACCCCATCATCAACCAATCTGTAGCAGCCGAGTAAAAACTTTCGTTGTTCACTTCAAATAATTGTTATAAATATAACAATTGTACGCCAAAAGGTTATTCGAGCCGAGGCCAAAATCAGTTCAATGAAAGCAACTCCGATTTATGGCGTTCCAGTGCTCAAAGTTAAATCCGCCAAGGAAAGCACGCTGGTCGTAGCGGACCTACACATGGGTATAGAGAGCGAGCTCGCGAGCAGAGGTGTGGCGCTGCCGAGCCAAGTCCCGAAGATCAAGGAGCGGCTCCTCGAGTTGATCGAGCGGGAAAGGCCCAAACGTCTGATTTTTCTCGGCGATGTGAAGCACAACGTGCCGATCGCTACTTGGCAGGAGTGGCGCGAGTTGCCGGCGTTTTTTGAGGAGCTTGCCAAGCACGTGCAGGTTGAGGTGGTGCTTGGAAACCACGATGGCGGCCTAGATGGTATGGTGCCGAGTGGCGTGAAAATTCATGGTGTTGGAGGTATTTTGCTCGGCAAGAGCATCGGGCTGATACACGGTCACGCTTGGCCATCGCTCGAGTTGATGAAGGCGAAGCTATTGGTCTCCGCCCACAATCATCCCGCTGTGAAGTTTCGCGATGAGTTGGGAGCAAGAACAATCGAGCCGGTTTGGTTAAAATGCAAACTGGATCCTTCCAAGCTGCCGAAGAAACTGCGAGGGGCGGCCAAAAATAGCGCGCCCGAGTTGTTGGTCATGCCCGCCTTCAGTGAGCTCGTCGGCGGGGCCGCTGTCAACCGGGCTTTGCCAAAGGAGTTGATAGGGCCGATTTTCAAGTCGGGGGCGGCGTGCATTGAGGACGCCGAAGTCTACCTGCTCGACGGCACTTGTTTGGGGTTGGTCAAAAATTTGAAGGGCCAAAGGTGAAAGGCCTTAGATTTCTCCGAGCTCGATCGCTTCGGGCTCTAGCTCTGGTCGTACGATTTCGAAGAGCTGGGCCTTGGCCTTCCACCCCTCGATCATATTTTTTAGCTCGATGGCGCTCGCCTTGTTTTCGCAGAGGAAAACAGAGCTTTGGATCCTCTTTATGTCTTTTTGCCTCTCCATCAAGGCGTCGAGGGCACGGTAGAACTGGCGCGGTATGCCACCTGTCTTGGTGCCCTTGAAATCGTATATCACCAAATACGCCATTTTGCCACATTTTGTCATACGTGTGCAAAGCTTTATAAATGTTTTTCTGTCTTACGTAAGACAAAACGATGAAAAACTAGCTTTGTTTTATAAATTCACAGCCGCTCGATTAGGGCGCCCGCAATCAACGGCAATAGAACTGTGGCATCGCCCTCGACCGTGACGTACTTCGCCTTCTCCTTGACCTTGCCCCACGACACAGCTTCGCGCATCCTCGCCCCGCTCAGGCTGCCGTCCCACTCGGGCGCGGTCGTGATGCAAACCGCGTAGTCCAAGCTACTTTGGCGTTCTCTATACAACTTTTCACACTACTTTTGATTGTATTGCGTAGTGAAGCAATTTTTTCTTGGGCATTTTTCCAATCAGTTCTTGCTAGTTCGCACGCCAGTTCGTGCTTCGTTATTTTTTCTTCATGCTTAATGCGCATTCGTTCAAGAAGGCCAAATATCTGAAATCTTGTGCAGATCCTTATACCCCAAAGATCTTTGTTATACGACTTGAAATCAGCTTTTTTAACTAGCCCAGAGCATAAATCAAACCCCATGCTGCTTAGCTTATCTGTAATTTCATCTAAAATCTCCTTGTCACAAGATTTGAGTATCCATTGAAAATCTCGAGATTTGCTTTTACCATTATAATAAAGGCTCAGACATCCTTCTGCATCAAAGTACCCGGATAAAAAGGCGAGAAATAGTTCATCATTTTTTATTATCCATTTTGGAATGCTCTCAGGCTTGCTTAGTAGGAAGTCAAACGAAGAATTCAAGTCACAATAAATACTCCATCTGTACTGCCGAACGCGTTTATCATATTTAGGGTAGAGCCCCACAACACCATATTTTTCAAACGAAGATTTGAACAACTTTAACATCGCGGGATGAGTGGTGCTCACGGAAACTCTTATGTGCCTGCCGTGTTTTTGAGCCGAAATGTCACCACACCTTAGTCCAACGAGATATGCTTTTTCTTGAAGGTTATTGGAAAATGGCGTTTTCCGATGCTTTGATAATGAGCGAGAAACGGCATCACCGCTTTTTAGCAGGGGTATATCAAGCCGTTTGAGCCATCTGTTAACCGTTTGTCTTTGCACACCAAAGAGTTTGGCAATTTTCGATTGAGAGAACTTTTTGTTATAATATAAGCGGAGCAGCACCCCACGGGCAAGAGCGCATGATTTTTCGAAAGATGTTATTCCTGCCTCTTGCAGAATTTCTGGTGTTAGCACCACTTTTGGGGGTGGGCCGCGCTGATAAATTCTTGGAAGTTCTATGTCAAAGGTTTTGTCGTTTTCATCTCCATTGTTTTCATGTGCCAAGTTCAGAAAGATCGACATTTTTCGCGCCCAAATGTCTTCCCCACTTTTATTTTCAAGCCACTTTCCCACAGAGAGAGGTCACCGAAAGTATTCATGTTTGTTACACGTGTAACAATCAAAAGTGCACTGGCGTGCCGCTTTTTGAAGTGTTAGTAAAGTCTTTCAAACAAAGCAAGTACAATGAGAGGCAAAGTTACGGTCGCGTCTCCTTCCACAACAACGTGTTTGGCCTTCTCCTTTATTTTCCCCCACGATATTGCTTCTCTCGGCTGGGCGCCTGACAAACTGCCATCGTATTCCTGCGCCGTAGTTAAATAAACTGCGTAATCCAGCCCGTTCTTAAAGGCGTTCCACCAAATCGTATGGTGTTTACTTATTCCTCCTCCGATCATCAGTGCCCCAGTACGCTTTGCTTCAAACACGATGTTAGCGAGTTCTTGCTGGTCGCTGAATTGGTCGAGCTTGAAGCCGCGGTGGTCCTGCCAGAATAGCCAGAGCTGCGAGCCGAAGGCACCATCGAATATGCCAGGCACGTAGATTGGGATCTTGTTTTTCCACGCCCAGTAGAGGATTGAACTTCGGTTCGCGCGCTTCCCGAACTCCCACACGAGTTCTTTTCCCGAGACTTCGCGCTTCCCCGCTTGCCAGAGTTCATGCAAAATCGGCTGCATTTTTTCCTCGAGTACCAAGCCGTAGCTCTCGTTCGGCACCAAGATGTTTCCCAAGCGGTTGATGCCAGCGCGATGGAGTTTTACGTCGTCCATCATGAAGTCGCCGTGATAATACTTTTTCCACGTTCGCGCGAGGTCGTGGTCGATGGTGCCGCATGTGGTGATGATGGCATCGACCAGTTTTTTCCGCACCAAATCACGGATGACGCCCCTGCAGCCGGTCGCGACTAGACAAGCGGGAAATGAGAGGAATTTGACGCAAGCCTCATCCCGCTCCATCCGCTCGAGGATGTCGACCGCCACGCCGACTTTTTTCGCCACGAATCCGCCACCGGCTTTGAGCTGTTTCACCAGTTCGTTTGCCCCCATGCCCTTTCGCAGGCTTGCATCCTTCACCGGCGGACCTAAGATTTTTTTCATGTTATCAACCTAACTTATGTTGTCCTTCTAAAGGTTTTTATAGGTGCGTCGGCGTTGGGGGTAGGGGAAGTCATGCAAGATGTTGTGATAATCGGCGCGGGTCCGGCGGGCCTTTTCGCAGCGCATGAGCTCGCGACCAAATCGAAGCTTTCTGTGCTCGTCATCGACATGGGGCGCGAGATCGAGAAGCGCACGTGCCCAGCGGCCGAGACGGGCAAGTGCATCAAGTGCCAGCCCTGCCATATAATGTGCGGCGTGGGCGGCGCTGGCGGGATGTCGAGCGGCATCCTCAACCTCCGCTATGACATCGGTGGCGACCTTAGCCAGCTCACTGGGAGCGCTTCCAAGGCTCAGGGGCTCGTCGAGGAGGTCGACAACATTTTCCTCGAGCACGGCGCCCCAAAGGAGACCTACGGTGCCGAGTCAGAGGCGACGGAGGATCTGCGCAGGCGAGCAGCTGCGGCTGGCGTTCGATTCATCCCTATACTGCAACGCCACATAGGCAGCGAGTACCTACCGGACGTGATAAACTCCTTGAAGCGCAAGCTGGAGAAGCATGGCGTCAAATTCATGCTCAACGCTCAAGTCGAAAAGATTGAAAAGGGCGAAGTCGTCGTGAAGGGCAAGCGCATCCGAGCGAAGTACATCCTCGCCGCTCCAGGTAGGGTCGGAGCAAGCTGGTTCGCGGAGCAGGCGCAGGCCCTCGGCATAAAGTCGACGCATGGCCCGATAGATGTGGGCGTGCGGGTCGAGGTGCCGGCGGTGGTCTATGAGCCGGTGGTCAAGGTAAATCGCGACCCCAAGTTTCATATCATAACGAGGACGTTTGACGATTTCGTCCGGACTTTTTGTACTAATCACCAGGGCTATGTCATGGAGGAGAGGTACGACGATCATGTTGGCGTGAACGGACAGTCGCTGCGCGCGAGGAAATCCCACAACACAAATTTTGCTTTCTTGGTGCACATCGACCTCACGCAGCCAGTGACTGACACCACCTCCTATGGAAGATCGATAGCTTACTTGGCGACGACGATAGGTGGCGGGCGCCCGTTGCTGCAGAGGCTCGGAGACCTGCGCAAGGGGAGGCGTTCTACTTGGCAGAGGATAGAGCGCGGCCATGTGAACCCGACGCTGCGCAGCGTGACACCGGGAGATATCTCAATGGCGTTGCCAAGTCGGATAGTCACGGACCTCCTCGAGGGGCTGGAGCGCCTCGACCACGTTTCGCCCGGCGTCGCCTCCGACTCGACTTTGCTCTACGCGCCCGAAGTGAAGTTCTACGCCATGAAGATGGGCGTCGATGGGAATATGGAGACGAACGTGGCGAACATCTTCGTCGCTGGAGATGGGGCCGGGCTCTCGCGGGGCATCGTGGCAGCCGCTGCGACGGGACTTTTGGCCGCGAGAGGGATAATAAAAAAGGCTGGCGCAAGATAGCTACGTCATTTTTAATTTTTCCAATAATTCTCTCTATATTTTTGCTCAAGACAGCTCCGCACCCTGAATCCAGAAATCATATTTAAAGCTGTGACATAAGGTCTTGGGGGTTACATGAAAAAAGTTCTGTTTGCGATGTTGATCTTATGCCTGAGCGCATCTGGCGTCTTGGCGCAAGGGTGGCCGATGTTTCTCCACGATTCCCAGCACACTGGTCGCTCTGATTCATCAGCGCCCGAGAACGACGTCATCGCTTGGAGCTACGATGGCGCTGGAAGTTTCTCCTCGCCAGTCGTCACTGAGCTCAAAGTTTTTGTTGGCTCTGACGATGGCAATCTTTACGCTTTGAATGCGATAAACGGCCTGCTGCTCTGGAAGTTTCAAGCCGGCGACTCGATATCTTCCTCGCCGGCCGTTGCAGACAACCGTGTGTGTATCTTCGGCGCGCGCGACAATTACATTTACGCCTTATACGTGGAGAACGGCGCGAAGATATGGCAGTTCCAGACCGGAGACAGCATTTATTCCTCCCCAACGGTGGCGGACGGCAAGGTGTTCATCAGCTCGACCGACGGCTACCTGTATGCATTGGATACATTGACAGGAGAGCAGAGATGGAAGGAAAATTTGGGCAAGATGACGTCGTCCCCCGCTGTGGATAACAACATGGTTTTCGTCGGAACTTGGAATGGGCGTGTGTATGCGTTGGACGAACAGGACGGGAGCGAGATATGGATGTACCAGACGGAGTGGCATGGGACGGAAAATGGATATGTCATAGCCTCATCGCCCGCTGTTGTGGACGGCAGGGTCTACATAGGGTCGAACGATTGGCATGTTTACTCGTTGAACGCTGGCGATGGTTCTTTGATGTGGAAATTTCAAACTGGTGGTCACGTCGAATCCTCCCCGGCGGTCGTGGATAATCGCGTCTACGTTGGTTCGGACGACAACAACGTCTACTGCCTCGACGCCCGCGATAACGTGGAAAATCGCGAGATATGGAGATACAAAACTAACGACCGCGTGCAGTCCTCGCCAGCGGTTGCAGACAATAAAGTTTTAGTCGCCTCGTGGGATGGATATCTTTACGCTCTTGACGCGGAAAACGGCTCGCTGATATGGAAGCACGAAATCGGGCAAGTAGCGAAAGCCTCGCCAGCAATCGCTTACGAAAAAATTTTCATCGGTTCAATCGACGGTAAATTCTATTGTTTCGGCTCGTGGGGTGAGGTTGTAGGGCCGAGCATATCGACTGGTGTGGAATACCTGCTCATCGCCATATTCTTCTTCCTCATTGTCTGGTGGCTGCACAGGAAGATGGCCAAATGATCAAGTGGTGCGGCCGGCGGGATTTGAACCCGCGCAGCAGGCTTGGGGAGCCTGAGTCCTTTGGCAGCATTTAGCTTTAACCAGGCTGGACCACGGCCGCACAATAATAGTTTGATGAGAGTTCTTAAAACGTTGGTGTGGAGAAATCTATAAACTTTTGATTAAGAATTGCTCAGAGCCGCTCCCTTGCGACCTCGGTGAGCTCGGTCTTCGTGATCAGCCCGACGAGCTCTCCGGCGAGGTTCATCACTGGCATGCTCGAGAAACGCTTTTCAAACATAGTACGTGCCACGTCGGCCAGCTTTTCGTCTGTTTTAGTGCTCACAGCGGGCTGCGTCATGATGTCGCCGACCAGCAGGTTGCGGATGCGCTCGCTCTTGAAGCGGTCCGGTACCACCTCCTGGAAGGCTGCGAGCTTCATCGCCAGATTTCTGGTCGTGACGATGCCAACGAGCGAGCCGCCCTCGAGCACCGGCAGCCCGACGAGGTCCTCCTCGAGCAGCAGTTTTCTGGCGTAGATGGCGCGGTCGCCGGGCGAGACGGTTATCGGCGAGGCCTGCATCACCTGGCCGGCGAAGATGTCGTCGAAGTCCATGCACACCTTCGCGAAGTCGAGCTTGGTAGCGATGCCTAGAAGTTCGCCGCCGGCCACGACTGGCAGGCAGCTGATGTCGTGCTCGAGCATTATCTCCGCGGCCCTCTTCGCCATGACCTCGGGCGCGACGGTTATCGGGTTGGCCGTCATGAGGTTCGAGACGTGGATGTGCTCCGGAAGCAGGCGACCGGTTTTCGAGGAGCCGAGCTCGCGCATGATATCTTTCTCGGTCATCACCCCGACGATTTTTTTTGCATCCGTCACGACGAGGCGAGAAATTCCATGCCGCTGCATAATATCGATCGCGTTCGTCAAAGAAAGATTTTTGTCGATCGTTATGACATTCGATGTCATTATCTGGCTGACTCTCATCTCAATCGCCCATCTCCGCGACCTTTCGCATTATGTCCGTCTTGGTTATTATGCCAATAAATTTGTCGTCCTCCATAACAGGAAGGCCGCCCACATTATTTTTGAGCATGACGTCCGCGGCAATCGCGGCATCTTTATCTGCGGCGATGGTAAACAGCTCCGGCCTCATGACATTTTCAGCAGTAATCGAAACAGATTTTACATACCTACATTTTGGTCGAGAGGCTCGTTCTGCTTTGCGCGTGAACTTCACCATTTGCTGCGGAGCACCTCCTTCAGGCGTTTCGAGCTGCGCGAATACGATGTCCGCTGCGGTGACGATGCCAATGGGCCTCTCCCCATCGGCGATCACCACCCTGCCTACCTTGTTTTGCTCCATCAATTCGAGGATGTGTCGCAGGGAGTGTTGTCGATTTGCGGTGATGATCTTGCTCGTCATCAGCTCCATGACCTTCGCTAGCCCCGCCATATTCGATGCGAAATAACGCACTACATCCGTCTTCGTTAGGATGCCGACGAGCTCGTCGTTTTTCATAATCGGTATGCTGCTCGTGCCGTGCTTCAACATCATGCCCGCGGCTTTCGATATGTGTGTGCTTGGGTCGACGGTTATTAGCTTGCCGCTGATCACCCTGGAGGCCGGAAAATTATCGATTGGCCGCCACTTGTCGATCGCCCCACCTTCGGCCATCATGGCTTTGATCAAGTCCTTCGTCGACAGCGTCCCTACGGGCTTTCCCTTTTCGAGAACTACTATGTGCTTTATCCTGTGGCGCAACATGAGGTTTCGAGCGTGAGCTACAGGTTCAGTCGAATGCATACAAATGACAGGTGCGCTTATGATGTCTGCTACTTTCAAATCAACAACCCCAAAATATCGCGCTCGGTGATGATGCCGACGAGTTCGTCTCCTTCGACGACGGGCAATCCACCACAGCCACGTTCGACCATCAGTCTTGCCGCTTCCCCCACATCCGTATTTTGAGCCACAGTCAGAACATCGCGCGTCATTATATCCTCTACCCCGACGGACATTGCTTCGTCGACGCGGTTCGTGGACATGTACTCGAACATTTTGCCCGTGCCAAAGTAGCGAAGGATGTCGACGCTCGTGATGATGCCGACCAACGCATGCGCCTCGACGACTGGCAAACGCCTCACGCCCAGAGAAACCATCTTTTTAGCGGCTTCTTTTATCTGCAGCTCGGGTTCAGCACGTATGACATTCCGCGTCATGTGGTAGCCTACTTGTGTTCCGGTCACGGCCGGCGTGAATGTGACAAAGTCACGTTCTGAGACTATGCCGACGACACGTTGATTTTCGTCCACGATAGGTGCGCCACCCATGCCAGTTTTCCAGAGAAGTTGCGCCACGTCGTTGACGGACATCGTGGAGGTTCCGCAGACAACTTTTTCGGACATGATCGTTCGCACGGCGTCATTTATCGCAGCGAGGAAGTTTCCCTTGAAACGATTTTGGATGATTTTGGACTTTTCCCCGCCCCCAAGAAAATCGAGGATATCGCGAGTGATCAAGATGCCGATCATTCGCTTCGTGCCGGGGTCCACGACTGGCAGCCTTCTCACCTTGTTTTTTACCATGATTTCAGCAGCGTCCTTTATGCGCGTCGTTGGCTGGATTGTTACGACGCTGCGCCTCGCGATGGGCATTATGTTGCCCTCCTCCTTCCGCAGCCTCGAATGAAAATCGAGGGGACGACCTCCTGCGCGCGATTTGTAACTCATGTGGGGGGAAGGCCTTCGCATGTGATCACCTCAACCATTCCTTCACGACATCGGAACGAGAAACTATGCCCACCAGGTCACCGTCCTCCACTACAGGCAGGCGCCCGATGTCGTGTTTGAGCATCAGCTCGATCGCCTCCGAGACCGGCATGTTCGGTGGGGCCACGATGGGCAGTGTGCGCATGACATGTTTTACGCTGGACGGATGTTGAAATCGTCCCTTGTCAGACTCCTCTTCGAGCCTCGTCGCTCCCGAGCGAATTATATCGGAACGGGTTATCATACCTATGACTTCGGTTATGTGTTTGATCTTGTTGTAACGTGTCACCGGTAGCCCAGAATATTTTGTTTCTTCCATGAGCCTCCATACGTGCGAGATATCATCATCTGGGGTGCATCCCACGACTTTCTTGCTCATAATTTCGGCGATGGTCACTTTGCTCGAATGGGGCGCTTTCTTGATGTAACGCAGGATATCATCAAGCCTGACGATACCAACAATTGTCGAATCGCTCCTGCTTCGTACTACTGGTGCCATCGACATCTCGGAGCTCACAATGTCTTGCGCAACTTTGCCCAAGCTTTCATCCGGTGTCGAGACGAGCCTTGGTGACATCATCAGACCTGCGACCGTGACATTTGAGCGGGTAGAGGTGATGCGCATTATCTGCTTCAAATTTATCATGCCCGCAAGCTTACCATCTTTCACGACAAGAAGAGTTCTTAGGCCGCTGTCGCGCATGATGGAGCGGGCCTTCGTAATCAGATCAGAAGGAGAAACAAAAAATGAACAAGGTTGCATAATTTCACTTACGCGGCCCCTCGCTAGCAGGTCGCTCGGCATTCCATCATCTACCCACCCAGGAAATCGCGACAGTTATCACAGACCCACATGCCATTGACTTCGTAGAGGGATAAAGTTACCTCGCCACAAACCTCGCAGACGCTTTCCTCTATCTCCTCGCCTGGCGCCGCTTCCGGGCGCGAAGGCAGGACATCGATCAACTCCGGGGAAATCGCCGTGATATCGCTGGCCGTAATGATGCCGATCAGTTTTCCTCGTTCCACCACCGGCAAGCGCCTTATCTTGTTCTTGACCATTGTCCTTGCAGCATCGGTTATCTCTACATCTGGGTTTACCGTCAGCACTGGGCTTGACATCACCTTGCCTACCCGGATGGTGCTCGGCTTGGTATCCGCGGCGACCACTTTCATGAGGAGGTCTCTCTCAGTTAGAATCCCAACTGGTTTTTTTCCTTTTACGATGACGATGCTCCCGACGCCGCGCTCTGCCATGACTCTAGCTGCCTGAGCCACTGTGGAGGTGGCAGTAGTGATGAGCACTTTTTCTGTCATCGCTTCCTTCACAGACACGTTTCTTTTCATGGAAGTCAACCATGTTAATATTTGCGAAGCTTATTTAATCTTTCTTGATGGCGAAGTGTTTAATAATTTAACGCAAAAACTTTCTTGGTGCTTGATTGGGCGTCGAAGATTGGAAAATTTCGGCTGCGGAAGCAGCAGCGAGACTTGTTAAACGAGGCATGACAGTTGGTCTTGGTTCTGGATCCACAGTTGCTCATGCTGTAAAATGCCTAGCAAAGCTGAAACTGGACGCTCCTTTCGTGCCTAGCTCTATCGCGACCCAGAGGCTGGCAAGCGAACTCGGATTAAAGCTTGCATCGCTCCACGAATACAGGAAGCTAGACTTGATGATAGACGGCGCAGACGAAGTGGACGCCCGTTTCAATATGATAAAGGGCAGGGGTGGCGCTCAAACGCGTGAAAAAATCGTCGCCGATGCCGCAAAGCGTGTCGTGATAGTGGTAGATCGAACTAAGCTTGTCAGTCTTCTGGGAGAAAAAATGCCCGTGCCTGTCGAGGTGTTGCCGTTCGTGTATAGAACAGCAATTCGCAGGTTGGCCGAGCTCGGAGGAAAACCCGTTCTGCGCGCCACACCTACAGGCGCGCCATTCGTCACAGATGATGGAAACTACATCGTCGACGTCAAGTTTCGATCGATTTCAAATCCGGCCAAACTAGAGCAAGTGATCAACCGCGTGCCGGGCGTCATCGAAAATGGTATATTCGTTGGTGTGGCCGATATTGTTCTGGTAGGTTACGAAGGTGGTTGTAAAATTTTGAAGTCTAAGAAAGATTTCGTAAATTTCGCACGCGCCCTCAAGAAGACTTAAAATTGATGTGCATTGATTTTTAATCGTGCCGGGGTAGCTCAGTGGTTGAGCGCGGGACTCATAACCTCGCAAGGCGGTTGTGAGTGCTGATCCACGAGATGATGTGAGAAATCCCGAGGTCGGGGTTCGACCCCCCGCCCCGGCACCATTATTTTTTCGGAAACAGTTTTCGATGCGCTAGCAACGCCGCGAGCGCTATCCCGGCGCACATCAGGTAGGGCGCAAATGGGCTTACTCTGTCCACGAGGTACCCGCCGATCGGAGGAAGCACCGCCCATCCAAGCACAGACACGGCGTTGTAGATGCCTATCACATATGCCGAAGTCTGCCCGCCAAACTTCGAAACTATGCTCATCACTGACGGATAGATTGCGCCCTCTGCGGCAGCCAAGACTATCATCATGAGCACGAATAGGAGATAAGTTTGCACAACCGCCAAGCCAATCGAGCCGATCACTATGAATACGAGTCCCCATTGGATGGCCGATTTGGGGCCATGCCGATCGGAAAACTTGCCCATCGGGATGAAGAGCAACATACGGAAAGCGGCAAAAATAGTTATCAGTAGCCCAACTTCCGTGGCCGATACTCCAAGCCTGTAGGCATAGACGGAGAATATCGTGAAGACGATGGATAATACGCCTACATAGATGAAGCCCAAGAGGCACGGTGGTAAGAGTTCACGAATTTTTATGTGTCGAGGTATGATTTGCGGCTTCGGTAGGACGGTTGCTAGTGCGATAAACATTGCGGCAAACGCGATGACGGCGCTGAGGATAAATGTCGGGGTAGCACCGACGGTTTTGTACATGTAGCCGCCGAGGAGGGGCCCGACGGAAAAACCGGCCGCCCAGGAGACGCCGTAGGTGCCCATCGCCTTCCCCCTAGTTTTGGTCCTCGAAAGATCACCCGCGGCGGCCTGCGCGTTCACCCAGATCGGCGCTTCCGCGGCCCCCTGAAGCAACCGCACCGCCAGCAGCCACCAGACAGCGTTTATAGCCAGGTACAGGGCAAACGAGATGGAGACGAGAAAAAGTCCCAGTACGAGGAGAGATTTCCTGCCGCGTCGATCGGAGAAGTGCCCTGCTAGTGGGGAAAATAAAAAATTGAGGGCGACGTAGGTCGTGCCGAGCAGGCCGACCTCAGTATAGCTCGCGCCGAGGTCGTTCGCATACAGCGGCAGGGCTAGGCCGGTGATGCCCATCGCGAGCGAGATGATGAATGTAATTGCCATCAGGTTGCGCATGTTTGATGCTCGGTGCCGCATGCTAAAAATTTTACATTATGTTGTCTTTGTGCGCAACTTCAGCGTGATGGGACTTGAATCGATGTGTATTTTTCGTCCCTGAATTCTGAATGTTTTATTAGGTTCTAGTTCCAAGTTCGCTGTGTGTGAAGATGTTGAAGACACCATTGGTCGTAGTGAACTTCAAGACATACGTGGAGGCGACTGGCGAGCGCGCGGTCAGGCTCGCGAAAATTATAGCAGGCGTGGCCAAGAGAAAAAAAGTGAACGTTGCGGTCGCGCTTCAAGCTTTTGACATTTACAGGGTTGTGGAAGCTGTGGATATTCCGGTGCTCGCCCAGCACGTTGACCCGCTCAAATCTGGTAGATTTACTGGGTGGGTTCTGCCGGAGGCGGCGAAGGATGCCGGTGCTGTCGGCTCGCTCGTGAACCACTCGGAGCGAGCGCTTTCGATGCCAGAGATAGAGCTGGTGGTGCGGCGCCTTCGAGAGCTCGGGATGGTAAGCTTAGTTTGCGGGCGAGATGTGGAGCGGAGCATGGAGGTGGCGAGGCTCGCGCCAGATATAGTTGCGGTGGAGCCACCTGAGCTGATAGGTACTGGGCGTGCCGTCTCGAAGGTCAAACCAGAGGTGATAAGCGATACCGTGAGAGAAGTCCGCCGCGTCAACTCGAGGATCAAAGTTCTCTGTGGCGCCGGCATAGCTAGTGGTGAGGACGTGTATCTCGCCTTGAAGTTGGGTGCTGAAGGGGTGCTCTTGGCTCGTGCAGTCGCCTGCGCCGAGAACCCTCGTGCGGCGATCGAGGATATCGTCGATGGCGTGGTAAAGTTCAAGCGGCGCAGATAAGTACGCAAGGCGACAAGTTATTTTATGAGAAAACTAGGTTTTTATGGGCCGCCGTAGCTCAGTTGGAAGAGCGGCGGTTTTGTAAACCGCAGGTCGTGGGATCGTGACCCACCGGCGGCTCCAGCATCGAAGTGGATAAAATGGGTAGTTTTTGGAGCGCGTCGCTTGGTACGAATGCCGTGGATTCAATAGCACGAAAGATTGAGGCGCTTTGGTAAAGTTGCGAAGACCACCATGATTTTAACTTTGTGTGTATCCTTTACTTTGGGGTCGTGGGGTAGCCTGGTCTATCCTACTGGCTTTGGGTCGCATCGCGCAAAAAAGCCAGTGACCCGAGTTCAAATCTCGGCGACCCCACCAGCAAACTTTAGTGAAATGAACAATTTTCTTGCCTAGAGATTACGCCATGGTTGCTCCATCCTTGCCCAAATTCCGCTCATCGGTTCAAACGGAAATCTGAAGCTAGGCGACCACACCACAAAATCCCAATATCACCTCTAAACGCAAATGAATAACCAAAACTTTATTTATCTGCAGCAAATTCATAAATGTCTGACTGAGGGCGGAATATTGCGTACTCACGATATAGTTATTACAGCTGACGAGTCGAACATGTTAAATCATCAACTGTCATTTTTGGCGGGTTTCCTTTCCTGCGTGCCACGCGATAAGGTGCCAGCACCGTTCAGACGTTATGTGGAGCGCAAGTTGTTTGCACAGCCGCATAGTGACGATGGTATCGCCAAGTTGGCCATCTTACCGCTACGGAGGCTGGAAAGTGCCCTGCTCGAAAAAGGTTTCGATGCAGTAATATGTGTGCCGAAGGAAGTTGAGAAATTCAAGGCAAATGTATGGGCCGTTTCTGCGATGGATCCATTCGGGATTGGGCCCGCAAGCTCGACCATGGCAGGACTATCGGGGGGCAGGGAGCCGTACAACAAGTGGTACTTTAAGAGGCTGATGAGGAGAATTAGGACGAACAACCCCGACGCAAAAATACTTGTTGGGGGATCCGGTGCTTGGGAATTCGATATATTCCCCACGGAGCTCAAGAGGCTCGGCATAGATTGCGTCGTGCAGGGCGAAGTCGAGAATATCATTGAAGATTTGTTTCGCCGTGCGTTAGATGGGAGCCTGCCAGAAAAAGTTGTTGGTGGGCCTGCTGAAAGAATCCCGACGATGAGGGGGCCGTGCTATTGGGGGATGACCGAGATCGGCAGAGGTTGTGATAGGATGTGCCAGTTCTGCGATCCATCCATGAAAGAATTCAGGTGGTTCAGCTACGAGCAAATAGCTGCTGAGGCGCAAATCAATGCAAAAAGTCCGCTAACTGATCAGATATGTCTGCTGTCGGAAGACGTGTTGAGATACGGCACAAAAGTTGGAGAGTGGGTGCCGAATGAAAAGGTTGTGAAATTGATAAAAATGGTCAACCAGATAGCAAAACAAAATCGCAAACCCATCGCATTTACCCACGCAACCATCGCAGCGGCCGCTTCTGCACCCGACGTCGTCAAGCAGATCGCAGAAGAACTCGAGCTTGGAGGAAATAATTATTCAGGATTTCAAGTTGGGTTGGAAACAGGCTCATCGAGGCTCGTGGAAAAATACATGAAAAATAAGGCTAGACCTTGGCAACCGGAACAATGGCCCGAGGTCGTCGAGCGCGGCTTCGCCACGATGACAGAAAATAACATTATACCGATCGCAACTCTGGTGATGGGGTGCGCCGATGAAACCGACGAGGATGTCATAAAAACAATCGAGCTTGTCGAGCGGCTCAGGAGCTACCCATCGATGGTAGTCCCGCTGTTTTTTGTCCCGCTGGGTGTATTACGGGAGAAGAGGGCCTTTGAAAGAAAGCAACTCACGGACGCACGAAAGGATTTGTTCGTCGTTTGCGCGCAGCATACCGCACGATGGAGCAAAAAATTTGCGGAGTGGGCCGGAGGAGTGTCGGAGGTTGATAAATTTATTCTGTATGCTGGTTGCACATACATTTTTGAGGCTCTGAAGGCGCTGAAGCGGGAAAACGAGAAAATTGGTAAAATGGAATTTTTGGGAATATTGTTGCGGGAGAGCGCGAGCTACTTTTTCAACCAAAAAATTGCCCCCAAATTAAAAAGCAACAAGTGATTAAGGCCACGAAAAAGTTCGAGTATAAATGTCGCCTAATGCTTGCTGGTTGCATGCGCCTTTCTCTTGCGGAGCGCGTAGAACATGATGATGCACGGCAAAATGAAAAGCGCCGCTAACAAGGCATAGGTGATCACGATCGCGGTTAGACCACCGAACCTGCCAAGCGCCGGCATCCTCGAAAGCGCCAGCACGCCAAAAACTCCGACAGTCGTAGCCATCGCCGCCAAAATGGATGTGCCGGTGTTCATCACAGTGGTTCTGATTGCCTCTTGTGGTGGCCGGCCGCGCGTCTTCCACTCTTCTCTGAACCGATAGACCATCTGGATGCTGTAGTCTATCCCGGAACCGATGATGAGCGCAGATATCCCCAGGGTGAGGACATCGAGCGACCAGCCGAGGAGCCGCAACGTTCCGAATTCAAATGTCAATACCAAAGCCACAGGCAAAATACACATGGCGCCCATCCATAAGGACTTGAAAATTATTGCCAAGACGATAAGACAGAGAACGAGCGCTACCAAGGTCGTTTTTATCATCCCGGATGTAATGCCTCCCAAAATATCAGCGATGATCGCTGGCTCACCACCCACCGCCGGATCCCCGTTTGTGGTGAGATCAATGAAATCTCCGGTGAACTCAGGCACATGGGCCCTGACTATTTCCGTCGCTTGCCCCATCTCTTTGTCGGTCGTCGCATTCACGTAGAAAAGTATGGCGGACGTGCTATTGTCCTCAGTCAAAAACATGTTCATCTGGGTAGAGGATGTGGCCCTCAAATTATCAACTATCGCGGCGATCTTTGACTCGGTCAGCGAGGGCAAGTTTTCCCCTATAGCCAGCGCCTGGCTATAAACCATCTTGGCCAAACTCAATGAGCCCGTGATGAGCTGCTGCGGATTTCTTGGGTCAGAAAGAACCGAGTTTTCGAATTGGTACATGCTCCGCAAAGCACCCGGAGTCAGGAGGTTTCCTTTCGCCAGCACGAAGAGCTGCGATTGCCCACCGAACAGCTTCTCTACCTCATTTTGAGTTACTATGGACTCCACATCAGACGGCAGGAATGTTTCAAACGACATCGTGGTGCTGACCCCAAGGGCAGCGATTGAACACAACGCCACCACTCCCACAACCACTAGGACCACGAGTTTCCTGTGGCGTTCAGCCCCCGTCGCGGCGCTCGACAATGCTCTGTCAACCCTTTTCCCTCTTTTGGCTACTATTGCTTTTACCTCGCCGATTTTTCTCCTGTCTCTCAAGAAGATGATTGACGGCAGCAGGGTAGTCGCGAGAATGAAGTTGAACAGAATTCCCAATCCGGCGAGAATGCCGAGGGTCTGGATCGGCGGGAGATCCGAGATTGAGAAGGAAGCAAAGCCGATTACAGTCGTGACCATACACATGAGAATCGCCACCCCGATCGTGCTGACCGAAACTCTGATGGCTTTCTCCGTGCGCAAGCCTTTGCCACGCCCCTCGTAGTAGCAGTTGAGTATGTAGATGAAGTAGTCCACACCCATGCCGAGGAGGAGGGGGATCAGCGCAACGTGAACCATGGTGAAATCTAACCCGAGGTGCCCCATAGTGCCGATCGCCCACATGCTCCCCAGGCCGATCACCATGAAGCAAAGCAAGATGTCCGAAAATCGTCTGAAAATCAGGAACAGGATAACCACCACCAATATCATGGCGGCAGGGATCAGAACACGGTTGTCTCTGTTCATCGTCTCCATGATGTCGCTGTAGCTGGAATACGTGCCACCAACGCTCGCCGTCAGGTTGGCATGGGTTTTCTCAAAATTTTCAACACATTCCCTGAGAACAGTTGTTTTGTCAATGAGTTCCGATCTCGCGAGCCGAGTATTGATATAAATATAGACTACGGCGGCTTTCCTATCCGCGGTTAAAAGTCTGCTTATCGTTCCAGAAGTCTGGGAGTTCGATGAAAAATTTTCAAGCAGGGCTTCAACGCTTGCTTCAAGTAGATTGTCTGGCAACAGCTCATAGTTCGGGATGTATTGGATCACGTAATCTACATATGAATAGTACATCTTGGCGTAGTTCTCAAGTCGTGGATCAGATCGCAGGGCGTTTTCAAGCGCGAGCATAGCTTTGATGACATCTGCTTTAGTAACGTCGTCGGCCTTGAGCAGGATCATCTCGCTTGATGTGGTGCCAAATTGGTTTTCAAACTCGAGTGTTGTCTTGACGGATGGGTAACCTTCGGGAAGAAATTTCTTAAAGTCGGTCGTCATCGACACTTTCGTGACGCCATATGCCATGAAACACGAAAGGAGTACCGCGACTAGGATAACTGTGCGAGGCCTCCGCTCACACATTCTCGCTATTTTGTTCATCATCGAATTAACCCCATGCTCAAGATTTTGTTTGAATATATTCTAGTGGCTTAAAAGTATTGAGGGTGAATTTTGATTAGCAGCATTCATAAAGCTATCAAATAAAGTATTTGGGGAGTCGACATGGTCGGATATAAAGTTGCACTC
>CAZLQN010000008.1:0-19435 GCA_964561735.1 Hadarchaeota archaeon (SeqCode)
GTTCCAGAATTAATTAAGAAAATAAAACCCTGTATCAAAGCTGAGCCTAGCAATCTGCATGCCAAAGAGGGCGCGGGGGTGATTTGATGCCAACGGTGAGCGTTAGTCATCGCGATATTTGCAAGCTACTGGGGAGGCAGATCGGCCCCGAGAAGCTGCGCGAGCGGTTGTCTTTGCTCGGAGTGGAGGTCGATGAAATCGTTGGAGATGAAATCAAGCTAGAAGTTGCACACAATCGCCCCGACTTGCTCGGTCCAGAGGGCGTGGCGAGGGCACTCAAAGGGTTTTTAGGGATAGAGATTGGGCTGCCGAAGTACAAATTGCGTAATTCTGGCGTCGTCGTTGAAGTCGACGAGAGTACCAGGGCGATCAGGCCGTACATAGTCGCGGGCGTCGTCCAAGATGTTAAATTCAATGATGAAAACGTCGCGGCCCTCATGCAGATACAGGATAAGTTGCACGACACTCTCGGGAGGAACCGTCGCCGAGGCTCGATAGGTGTCTACGATCTCGACAAAGTCAAGCCACCGGTGCGATACACGACGACTTTGCCTGAGGGACTTCGCTTCAGGCCTTTGGATTTTGACCGAGAATTGACGCCGGCACAGATATTGAGGGAACACCCGCGGGGAGTGCAGTATGGCGGCATCATACAAAGCTGGAGCCACTACCCTCTGCTGATAGATTCGGCTGGAGTAGTCCTTTCGATGCCGCCGATCGTGAACAGCGAAGATACGCGGGTGACGAGCGACACCAAGCGGCTGTTCATAGATGTCACCGGCGACGATGAACGAACGGTGAATAGAATTCTGACGATAATGATGACAAGCTTGGCCGAGCGCGGCTTCGACTTGCAGTCGGTTGCGATAAAATATCCGACGAAGAGCGTCCGTACTCCGAACCTAAAAGCGACCAAACAGCGGTTGAGGGCGGCGGCTGTGAACGAGTTTTTGGGGTTGAACCTAAAACCGAAGGATGTTGTCGCGCTCATGAAGCGGATGCGATTCGACGCGGCTTCAGCGGCCGAAGTTTTGACGGTTTCTGTCCCACCCTACAGGAGTGATGTGATGCATGAGATAGATTTGATAGAAGATCTCGCGATCGCCTATGGGTACGATAAGCTGGTACCGACCCTGCCGAACGTCGTGACGGTTGGGGAGAAACACCCAATCGAGAGGTTGAGCAAGAAAGCGAGGGATGTCATGGTCGGCCTAGATTTCATGGAGGTCATGACGTACACGCTTACAAATCCCAACATCAACTTCAAGCTCATGCGCACTAGTGGCGAGGCAGCGACGATAGCGAACCCAATCTCCGAGGAGTACATGATTGTGCGCAATTGGCTTTTGCCGAGCCTTCTCTGCGTCCTGCGCGAGAACAGGCGAAATCCACTACCGCAGCAGATATTTGAGGTCGGCGATGTGGTGCAGCTCCACCCTGAAACTGAGACCGGCGCAGTTAATGTTCGCAAAATCGCAGCTGCGACTATAGGCGGACAAGCCAATTTCACATACATCAGGGCGATTGCAGAAGCGCTTTTGCGCGAGTTGGGTATAACTTACGAGCTTCGGGCGATGGAGCACCCGAGCTTCATCGAGGGCAGGGCTGCAGAATTTTTGGTGAAAAATAAACGCATCGGTATAATCGGAGAGTTGCATCCAGAAGTAATTTTAGGGTTCGAGCTCGAGCACCCAGTTGCGGCTTTTGAGTTCGATTTACTCGGTTAACGCGTTAAATTTATCTAGCAGAGAAAAGCACTTTTACATGTAATGATGGACCATCCGCGGTATTCGAGGAGCTGGCGCGATTCGTGAGCGTCGGTGCATCACCGCGGGAACACCGGAGCAACCCGCTGCCAAGTCGTGCCAAGATGGGTCCTTCGGGGAACATATTGGCGGGAACACCTAGTGATGACCTGAAAGCCAACCCTGGTGCGCGACAGGCGGGCGGGCCCTCGAGAAATCCCACCATGAGGGTTAGCGAGTGGAGAGCGTCGAATGACAAACGAAGAAGCTCGCAGTTAGTGTGATGGGACACAGCGAGGGCCCACTTTAGCTAATTTTCTAATTATTTGAACAGCATTGGTTTGGCACTACCAAATCCTTTTACTATTTAAATCAATTATATATTGGGAAGATGGCGAAGAAAAAGATTTTAAAGCGCGGCAAGAGGGGATTGAAACCAAAGCGAGAAACACCTGGTATAGGGCTACCACAACAAGAAGGTGACCTGAAAAGTCTCCTCTCTGGGATATTATCTGAGAAGTCGCCGGTTGAGACCAAACCTGTCGTAGCGCCTAAAGAAAAACCAGCTTTGCCTCGAGAGGTAGCAACATCAAAATTTGAAAAGGTAATCGACAGTTACGGCCAAGTTGAGATCGTTTCGATGGCTAGCGAAACTCTGCCGATGTACAGGCTAAGGCTACCAGAACTGTCGAAACAAGAAGTGAAGTTGGTCGAGGTCACTAAAAAGAAGGCAATCGAAGAGATAAAAATAGACCCGAACAAGATCTCCGATCCAATAGAGCGTCAGCGCGTATTCACGCACGAGGTTCTTAAGATACTCGAGCGCGAGAGCAGAGAAATGCATCTTTCGTCAGATCGGCTGAAACGCTTGGGTGAAGTCGTTGTCAGGGACATGATCGGTTACGGCCTACTTGATCAGATGTTAGCAGACGACCGGCTTGAAGACATAATGGTAACGGGCATCGGCAAGCCAGTATACGTTTACCACCGTAAGCATGGGATGTGTTTCACGAATATCGTCTTCGGGGATGAGGATTCTATCAGACAGATTATCGATAAGATGGCCCGCGTTATCGGCAGGCGCATCGACCAACAGACACCGCTGTTGGATGCTAGGTTGCCTGATGGGAGCCGGATAAACGCCACCCTTTTACCGGTTACACTCGAGGGCCCAACTTTGTCCATACGGAAGTTTAGAAAAGATCCACTTACTGTAATTGATATTTTAAACTTCGGTACAGTGTCGACGGATGTCGCTGCGTTCCTTTGGTTGGTCGTGGATGGGCTCAATATCAAACCTGCGAATATACTGTTCGCCGGTGGTACTGGGTGTGGCAAGACGACAACGCTCAATGCCGCCACTACCTTTGTACCTTCACGTGAACGCATCATTTCGATAGAGGATACTGCCGAGCTTCAACTTCCACACAGGCACTGGATAAGAATGGAAACAAGGCCACCAAATGTCGAGGGTAGAGGTGAAATCACCATGGACGATTTGGTTAAAAACGCCCTTCGCATGAGGCCCGACCGTTTGATCGTTGGTGAGGTGCGTGGACCCGAGGCGCGGACGATGTTCACCGCGATGAATACGGGACATGATGGCTGTATGGGTACCGTCCACTCAAACAGCGCCATGGAGACGATCACACGTTTGACCGAGGCGCCGATGGATGTACCCGAGATAATGATTCAAGCGCTTGATATCATCGTGATGCAGCAGCGTATTTACCACCGCCAGAAGGGACAAATTCGTCGTGTGACGGAGGTGGCTGAAATCACGGGTTTGGAAGGTAGTAAGCCACAACTCAGCCGTGTCTTCAAGTGGAACCCGCGTACGGACATTGTGGAGGCAACAGGTGTGCCAAGCAAAATCAAGCGTACGATTGCTGAGTTCAGCGGCTTGAGTGGTGGCGATATCGAGATTGAGATTGGGAAGCGAGCGACGGTGCTTGAATGGATGAAGAAAAAGGGCATTCGTAGCGTATTTGATGTGGGCGCAGTTATCCAAGAGTATTATCGAGATCCAGAGGCCGTGATGAAAAAAATTCGTAGCGAAAAGTCCCAGAAATAGGTAGTGTGACACATGCCGAAAGCTAAGAAAAAAAGCAGATTTCTTGATTTTTTTTCTACGGTTGGTGGTGGTGTTTTTAAGACCGGCGGCGGGGCGGCCAAGGCAGCACGACGCATTGGTAAGACGCTTACAGGTCATAAAGTCGCAGGAGAACCCGATGAGGTCACACGTAGATTGCAAGAATTAAAAAAGCTTGAGACGTTGCGCGAAGAGCGCGAGAAAGAGCGCAAACCCATGGAGGAGAAGGTCTGGGAGGGGCGGGTAGAGCTCAAACGGCCGTTGTCAGAGAGGCTCGCTGGGAGCTTTTATGTCCCCCTCAAACGTCCAGCTCAGCGAATGGTTGGATTTTTCAAAGGGCTCGACGAGGATCTTTATAAAGCTAACTTGACGGTTTCTCCCGAGCGGTATGTTGCGCTGATGTTGGGTGTAAGTATAATCTTTGGCGCGGTATCTATCATTTTTATACTCTTGCTTACACACAGCTTGTTCGCGCTTGCGATTGGCGCCATGGTGTCCCTTTTTACATTTCTGTTGATGAGAAATCAGCCGAGATCTAGGGCAAAGGCGCGCGCGGTGGATATAAACCGCACCATGCCGTATGTGTTGCGCCACATGGCGACACAGCTCTCATCCGGCATCGGGCTACCTGAGACCATTACCTCGGTCAGCAAGGCCAACTACGGCGCGCTTTCGGAGGAGTTCGGACGGGTGATCGGCGACATGCACGCGGGAATAAGCATGGAGGAAGCGCTCTCGGCGATGGATAAGCGAGTTGAATCGGAGGCGCTGCGGCGTGCAGTCAAACAGGTTCAACGAACCATACGTTTGGGTGGAGATCTTGCACGGACGCTCGGTATCCTAGCTGACGAGACGGCTTTTGAACTAAGGATGAAGCTCCGTGACTACACGCAGTCGCTCAACATGATGAGCATGTTATACATGTTTGCAGCAGCGGTCATCCCAGCACTCCTCGTGATAATGATGATGGTGTCGGGCATGATGGGAGGAGCGGGTTTCACCACTGATACAGCCGTCATCTTGTATCTGTTTTTCCTACCATTCCTCCTGTTTTACTTCGTGGTGATGATCAAACGTAGGGAGCCTAGGGTGTGATCATGGGCATAGTCGGGCGGACTGCAGCTGTGGTGAAGCGTATATTCCCACAAAAGTTCTTGGATAGCACCGAGCGCAGGCTCAGGTCGACGAATATTGCACTTGCCGCGGAGGAATATATCGGCATCACTATCTTCGCTATCGTCGGCATCTGCCTTGTAGTCGGCGTAGTGAGCGTGCTTATCGCGTTGCCCGTGCCTGCTCCCTTGTTGATTCTCTTGGTTGTTTTAGCGATGTTTCCGGCGCTCACCGTCGGGATACCTTACTACTTGGCGCAACGACGCGCGGCCGAACTCGAGCGCATGTTGCCCGATGTCCTTCGGCAAATAGCGAGCACCCTCCGCGCGGGTATTGGCATAGATGAAGCGCTGGAAGATATCGCAAAATTAAAGTACGGGGCCCTATCGCAGGAGTTTGAGCGGGCCGTGATGGAGATACGTAGAGGGAGACAGCTCAACAGCGCATTGTTGGCGCTCGCACATCGATCGAATTCTCTCCTCTTCGAGCGAGCGTTTGGCCTAATAGTGGAGGGTATCGAGAGGGGAGCGGCGCTCGCCGACGTTCTCGATGCAGTTTCCGCGGATATCCGAGAAGTGCACACGATCCAACGCGAGCGCAAGACGGCCACGACTCAGCAGTTGCTTTTTTTGCTTGCGACGACTTTGATAGCAGCACCGCTGATAATGGGGCTCACTGTAGCGATCGGCGAAGGGCTCATGAAGGCGAGCACCAAAGCTATCTTGCCTGATGGGATGGGCATCATCATCTTCCTTTTCGTCGTAATACAAGCGGTCATAAGCTCACTCGCCGTCGGAGTGGTTCGCTACGGACAAATGATGAAAGGGGTTACGTTTAGCATACCATTTGTAGCAGTTGCGACATGTATGTTTTACATCGCGCGGTTTTTGGTAAGTTTTGCAGTATAAGTAGCAATTCAACTCGGTAGATTTTACGATATCAAAAATATGCAATTTAATCCCTTTTCAGAACATTAAATGGCTTTTATCATATGGTTCTTAAAAGTTAGGTCTAAGAAAGGTTAATTTTGACTTTAAAAGCATATATCCACTTATTTTTAAGAGCAATTCCCTAAAATAGCACAGAACCCAAAAACGAAGGATTTATAAGCCCATTCGTGGAGACAAAATTAGGATGGTGAAAATATGAAGTTAACAAAAAGAAAAGAGGGTCAAGGTGCTACAGAGTACTTGCTTATACTCGCAGCAGTTCTGGTTGTCGTCGCAATTGCAGTCTATTACGTGACACGCGGAGTCGCAACTAAACCGAACATCCTGCTCTCCGCACAAAAAGATGGCACAAGCATCAAATTGGTAGCCACGGGTGGCACTGACTCATGCCCAGCGGCCGATTGGCAGTATACCGTCCATGACAACGCAACGACTGAAACATGGCCTGCTGGAACTGCTGTGCTCTCGTCTACGACAAACATCACTTTAGCGAGTGGTCTCACAGCAGGGACGACCTACACAGTAAGAGTACAACACATACCTTCAGGGCAGTACTTTGTCCCCGACGCAACAATAACGATATAAGTTGAACGCCCATACTTCAGGCTCTTAGCCGAAAGAGCCTTTCTTTTTTTTGCTGATGTTAGCTTTGACTTTAAAACATGGATTTTTAGTCGTTGTTTAAATTAACAAGGGCAGATTAAAATACTTTCAAACAGAGATTAAGCGGGGCACAACATGGAAGAACGCTCGCAGGGAGCCATTGAATATATGTTGATAGTTTCCGCTGCTCTCATTGTTCTGGCGAGCATCACATATACGATCATAAAGACATTTAGCTCACTTGGCTCCAACATTGGCGGGCAGATCGAGAACACCAAGCGAGAAATTATAGATGGTCTAGTGGGTATGTTTAGGCTCTTTTGAAATCCACAGCGTGTTTATTTGGCCTTTCCCCAAAATCGCCTTGACCTTGGCACCTCTCAGACCGAGCATAGGGCGCTCGACCTTTACCTTAACAGTGTCGCCTTTCTTCACTTTGACGAGGCTCTCGACCACGTATGATCCATGTTTGACGTTGCTGCAGATATCGTAGCTAACCCTGACGACCGCCCGACCGCGCCCGACTCCTTCGACAACGCCGTAGGTGTAATCACGTCCATACCTCAGCCTAAAACCAACAAACGTGACGAGCACGAAGCCGATCACAACGAGCGCTGGCACGAAAGCGAGCCATATCGATTCGAACGAAAATTTGATCGGTAGATATCTAAGCGTCAGCGTGAAGACCCACACGATTGCAACGCACATGAAGACGAAGCTTCGGTAGGCGGGGTAATCACGTCTAAATGCGCGCTTTAATTGAGTCAGGGCTAGATAAAGAGCATACGCGCTAAGCACCAAAAGCGCAGCGAGAAAAATCACCTCGCGGGCTGGCGACATCATAACATAGATTGCCGCCACGACAAACAACGCCATTATTGCAATTTGGGTTTTAAGCATGACGTACTCAGGCCAACCTGCATGATGTTGTTCGAAGAAGTTCTTTAACATTTGAGGAATCTCTTGTCGTGTTTTCTGAAATCGCTCTCTTTTTTCTTGTTTTTTTTGTTTTAGCTTACTCGATAGTTTTCTAACATTGAATATCGCTTCTCCGACGCTGTGAAAGAAATCGATTATCTTAGAACCTGCCATATATTTCACCATAAATCAGGCAATTAGTTCTACGGTGGAAAAATATTGCGCAGTCCCATTTGGGTCTCTAACATATACCGGAATCCCACTTGTTAAATTCTCGTTTACCAAGATTATATCCCCTACATGATTTCTCTCAGAGCCACCTACAAATCCTTTGATCAACTGACTCGAATAATAAATGTCTGCATGATAGCCTCCTTCGTACTCTT
This sequence comes from Hadarchaeota archaeon (SeqCode), assembly GCA_964561735.1. Lineage (GTDB taxonomy): Archaea > Hadarchaeota > Hadarchaeia > Hadarchaeales > Hadarchaeaceae > DYFS01. Next base: position 7,808 of record CAZLQN010000008.1, read on the forward strand.
CGATGGTTATCCGTAACGCCCCAGCAAGTCTTTCCACCAATAAACGTGGCTCATTGTAGTCGTAATCTGGATTTTCGCCTATTCCATCATCCAAATCCTCAAAATTATAACGCCATTTTCCAGTCCCAGCTTCCGTGATTTTGCAATATTTAGTCCCCGCGTAGTGGTTTACACCTGTGTCGATAACGTGGATCCAAAATAGGTATATGGTAACTGGTCCAACGTCTACAAGTAAGCCTGTGGCCACCTGATAGTTTTCGGCTAGTTCCCGCAGAGTTGTGTTGTCGATTGGCAAATAATTGTTTGACATGTATCTGATCACACGCTCGATATCTTTGCCTGTATAAGTTACTTTGTCGGCAATGATCTGAACTGCTGTTGCTTCTCCACCGGTTTCGACAACTTTGAAGTACGAAGCAACCAACAACATCGCTGGCAGCACGAGTAATAGCGCAAGTCCACTCAACACAAATCCACGATTATCTCGAAGAAGCCGCATTTAACTCACCGATTCTCCCCGCCGGACATAAAGTGTTACTGGCTCGAACTCCCAAGGATTCCCATCCCAATAAATCGCGCGCCTTGCGAAGGTTATCCAGTCTTCTGTCCCTTCTTCACCGCTAATCGCGCTCTGTGCCAAGCGCATGTTAAATAGAACTCCAGTACCTTTTCTATCAAGTTCACCAGCAACATACTGATCGCGGAAAATTATGCCACGCCACGGCGGAGTATCGACACCTCCTGCTGTTGGTACATTGTCCCATTGGGCTAGAACAGTTGTCACACTACCAACCGAAATTTGTGGCCTATAAACATACATATAGTAACTACTGCCAGCGTAATCTGCCCGATAACAAATGAAGTAGGGCGATGTTGTTATTGGATTATTATCATCGATTACATGCAATCCAGTGTTTCGAGAGTCAAGTGGTGGCCTTCCTATGTATTGGTAGTCGACACCCAGTACTTCGTATAGCAATGGTGTGCTCAATGTACCATTTGATTGTCGATTGTACCATAATGTATCACCACCAACGACAAGCCTTCCAATGTGAAGAGCAAACGTTACCAAGTTGCTCTCTGTAATGCCGTTAAAGTCCCTCTGCGCGTCTGGGATGAAGACAGTTTTGTAGTAGCGTTGGTTTGGCCATACTGCTGTATCCCATCTAAGAATCTCATTTTGGAAAAATGTTTCATCGCTAGTTTCAGTGACCTGCCAGCCAGTGTATCTCGCTATCTCGTCCATAAACGCGCGATCGGCGTCGTCATCTAACCAAGCTAGTACGCGGAAGTTTTCTTTTGGAGGAAGTGTTGACATACGTGTTGCTGTAGCTAGCTCATTGGCGTTTTCAAACTCGGAGTTCCATCCAGTTGCAGTACTTGGATAAACCGTTAGACGATTGTTTCCAATTATAAATTTAAATTGTATATTATGAGGTAGGATTTTATCGAGTTGTGTCCTCGCCAGATTTTTGGCATTGTCAATATTATCTTGTTTAACAAAATTTATGATGTTATCGAGCGCGCCTGTAAGCTGCATTGTTTCAAGTGCGTCATTAGCGTACCGCTCAAGGCGCAGATAACCTTGTTGCTCATACGTTGCATTATTTCCACCAACTCTGCTTACGCCTATCATAATTGTAAGAACGATGATTAGAGCAAGGGATGCATCCAAACTGAATATGAAACCACGTTGGTCGCGTCGAAAACTCATTAGGCTACCTCCATAACTTGACCTCGAGCGTGGCAGGTAACTTGTGGGGAGCAAGTTGCGCAGCTCTGAGAGGAGAGCATCTAGGAACAGCCACAACATACACGTCTACAAACTGAGGAGGGGAGCCAGTGACACGAATTTTCAGGTAGTTGTTTGGATTTCCAGCGTTGTCATTTTCTGTCAGCGTGTTTTCTATATCGTCATCTCCTCCATGATATCGCGGAATGAAAGTTTTACCCCCTGATGGGAACTGGTAATCCTGATTGCCAGTTGTGCGATTTACCCAGATCTTGGTCACTGGTTGTGTTGCACCGCTTGGTTCGAGTATAATATACCAATCTAACGAATCTAATTCGCCCGGATAGACATAGAAATTAAGATAATAATCTTCGGGTTTACTGGAGTGTTTGAGTGCTCTTATTTCGGCTCTAACTTCCCCGTATCTCATCGCAATCGAACGCCTCACGACTGTAACTTCTAGTGCGTTTTCAGAGCCTGATGTTTTTCCAGGTGCCCATCCAGGCCATATATCCCATAGCAAGTTCTCGTCTTTGTCGAGTACTCTAAGCTCGAAGTTACTACCACCAAAGAGGTTTTCTACTGCATACCGCGCATTTTTATTGGCGGGATCGCTCCAATTTTCTGCCGAACAAAGATGACGAAGTAGCGCAAACTTTGTTGAATCTATGGTGTTTAAAAGAGGCATGTTCAAGTCGTCTACAACGTTTTCAGCTAAACCTAGAGTTTCGAGATTGCCAAGTCCCCATATAGACGGCCTACCTGTGGTCTTCACGAGTACATCTGCAGCGTCATTTGCAGTTCGCTCGAGAGAATATCTAGCTAAATAACTGCCCGGTCTGTTTACAGCAATATCAAAAGCTTTTCCTGAGCAACTTACCATCAATGCAACAAGGATAAGCGCAAAGAGCATGTCGAGCGTGAAAACTTGGCCGCGATCGTTCATCTGCTCACCCTATTTATGGTGACTAACACATCGTAGGTGTAATTTCTTGTTTTGACAGGCTGTGCATTGTCAGGGAAGACACCATTTATCGCTTGATACACATATTTCAGCACCTCGGTTCTGACCCCGTCACTTATCACAAAATCTGATGGGCCGCTATAAGACGTGGTCAAACTTAACGAGATCATTCCATCGTCAAAGGTCAGTTTATCAATGTTGATCTGGCAACCATATTGCATGCACAACTGTGCAACTGCTTTATCCGCACCAGTGCAGGCGGCTGACATTGCACTACCTGCCTCATTGTTTCGCTGCCCAACAAACATCAGCGCTGATACTGCGGCGAGAACTGCTCCAAATATCAAAAACGTCTCAAGTGCCGCCTGCCCCTTCATATGTTTGTCACCTTCACACTACTATTCTCCCAGTACACCCTCACGCGTTTCGATGTGTCCAAACTACCAAGCGCGATGTTATTACACGTGGTTGTGGCTTTCGCCGTGCTGCCAGTTATCCCAATCTCAGGAACATTAATTGTAATCTCCCAGTCAATGTTATCAAATAAAATAACGTAAGCGTGCCCTCCGATAGTTGCAGGTAGATCAATGCAGAGATTTAAAGCGGAGCCATTCGCATACACGGTATTTATAGCGGCTACAAGTTTCTCGCACGTCGATTTTGCTTCTGCTCCAACTCTAATCCACGTCGCAGCTTGATTTCTCCCGTTGTAAACGTTGGAAAAAACACCGGCGATTATTAATAGCAACGCGACCGCGAAAATAGCATCAATCGAAAAGAAACCTTGGCGATCCATTAGCCTCCCCCCAACGGATTTATATGGATGTAGATTTTGTTATCAGACATGACTATTTTTTCCTTGTTGTCCCACCAATCAACTATCACAGCGTAGTTCCCACTCGCGATGTGTACAAGCGAGTCATCGAGCGAGTACCTTAGATTTTCAGACACATTTTCGATGCCTCGTGATGTTAGAACACTGAGCGTTAGACATGATGTATTTTTTGTGAGATATATATTCCACTCACTTGATAATGACACATAAATGGTTCTTGCCGCTCCACTGCTATTGCTGTAGATATCGTTTATGGCATCGGAGATTGCATCACAAGCCAATCTCGCTTGTGAACGCGTCATTTCATCATTCGAGTTTTTCTGTGAGGGACTGAGTATCATAGTGTAAGTCACAGATGCGAAAATAATGAGGGCCGCTGCAACAATTAACATGTACTCAACCGCTGATTGGCCACGCGTGCTAGACACTTTCCACCACCACATCAGAAATTGTAATGCGCCTTGAATACGCGCTGCCATCCCCACGTCTGTATTCTAAAGTTACTCGGTGGCGCGTTCGGCTGTTTGGATTGAACTTGAGGTTGGTGTCCTCAACGTGGACACAATTTTCTCTCACCCATTCAATTCCTCGCAGGTTACCATTCTCATCCCATCTGCTTGGCAGAATTGTGTCAACTATCACAACAGACTCGCGTTTATTGTCCCAAACGCCGTTGCCGTCAAAGTCAAATAGAACTTGGACATCTGCGCGGCCGTTCACAAGAACATCTGTGTCATTGGTATCTACCCCATCCACATCGACGTTTTCGTAGCCGCATGCGCGAAACGCCACGACACCTCTCGGTAGCCAGTATTCCACAGTTTGTCTCGATCCGATCCCATCGGCGTAGATAGTGTTTAGGGCATTCGCTAACGTGGTCGCAGCTTCTCTAGCGTCGGAGGTGTCCACCAATCGCTGGGCATCGTCGCGTGAACGATTATAGAGGGGTATGGAAACGGAGCCCAGTACCATGAGTAGGCAACTGATGACAATTAAGAACTCTATGCTTGACTGGCCTCTCAAGTTTCCCCTCAACATCAGTTTTGTTTTTAAGTATTAAACCTGTTAACATACCGCGCGTGGCAGAGTTTTAAATCGCAGGAGAAAACTATTATCTGATAGCATGGCACGAATTATATCATTTGTATCCGGGAAGGGCGGAACTGGGAAAACCATTGTGGTTGCGAATCTAGGGGTAGCGATCGCGCAGCTCGGCAAAAGGACGATTGCCATAGACGCCGACGTAACCATGGCAAACTTGGGGTTGGTTCTTGGTCTCACAGATAAAAAAGTGACATTGAACAATTTGCTGTCTGGTGAGGTGAAAATAGAGCGGGCAATTTGCATCGGTCCAGCTGGCTTGAAAGTTGTGCCATGTAGCATGTCGTTGAATAAAGTTCGTGAGGCTAGACTTGAGCGATTGAAAAAAGTGGTAGAAAAGCTCGCTGAAAAAACAGATTTTCTGCTGGTAGATTCCCCAGCTGGCATGGATCACGATTCGATAACTGCGTTGACCCTTGCTCAAGAGGTTATTTTAGTCGTAAACCCAGATTTTGTTTCTGTTTTTGAGGCGATAAAGGTAAAGATTGTGGCGGAACGCTTACATGTCAAACCAATTGGAGTGGTGATCAACCGTGCGAGGGGGGATCGCTCGGATATTTCTCCTAAAGAAATAGGAACGACTCTGGATCTGCCAGTGCTCGAAGTCATACAAGAAGATGTAGAGGTCAGGCATGCGGCAGCCCTTGGCGAGTCCGTAGTAATTCGTTCGCCAAAATCCCTGGCTGCAAATGCATTTAAAGAATTGGCAGGAAAACTCGTCAAGCAAAAAATTGATTCTCAAGCGAGCCAATAAGTTTTAAACTAATGTCTCTAACAATAGATTATGCCAAAAACATCAAAGAAAGCAAGAACTGGCGCAACGATAAAACGAGAGTTGGAAATAGCAGAGAGAGAACTCAAGCGCATCACAGAATTTCAGTGGATGTACGCTAAACGCATGCTAAAGTTTGGTTTTGCTTCTTGGATATTTGGAGTATCTGCGTTTTTCTCAGTTTTAATTATCTATAATTCTAGGCTACTTAGTGGGACGTCGGCATCCATCGCTTGGCCACTTCTTGTTCTTGCAGCGGCAGTTCCAGTTATGATAATCGCGGTATTCATACGCAAGCTTGTTGCGGAAATCAAGCGTTTGGAACGCGTTCGGAAGGCACTGCTATCTGAGTACGAGAGGGTGATACTGAGGCGTGTAGGAGAGATAATAGAGAAGTGAGTCCCTAGATTTTCATTTTCAAGATTTTTCCGGCCAACTCATTTATTGCTTTTGAAGAAGGTGAATTTGGGTAGGCATCAACCACATTTTTTCCGCGGGTCAGCGCTTTTCTAACGATGTCGTCCTCAGGTATCTCGGCGAGTATTGGTAGATTCAACAAACGGCCGATTTCATTGCTCGTGAGTTCAAATTCCTCATTGTGCACGCGATTGGTCACGATACCTATTGGTTTCAAACCTAGAAATTCAGCGATCAGACGTGTTTTCATGGCGTTTGAGATTGACGTGATTTCTGGAATTGTTATGAGCAATACTTCATGCCCAGTGCGAAGCGCAGCTATTGTCTCACTCCTCAGTCCCCCTGGAGCGTCTATCAGCAGAAAATCAGCTTTCACCGGTAGCTCGCGCAATACTCCAGGCAGGCGGCTGGGCTGCGCTTTTTTTACCTGCTCAAGCGTAACGCCGGCTGGTATTATCTTTAAACCAAACGGCCCATCGTGGATAGCGTCGCTCAACGAAGCTTCTCCGGCGAGCACATCGTTGAGTGTGAAGAGCGCTTTTTCGAGTTTGAACATCAGCCCGAGGTTAGGCGTTGTTAAACTTGCGTCGAGAACTACTGTCACTTTCTTCATTTTGGCGATAGCGAGGCCGAGATTGGCTACCAACGTGCTGCGTCCAACGCCTCCCTTGCCTGACGCAAACACAATTCGGCGCATGTGACTACCACACCAAACCTTGATTCGCAATAATTAATAACGATACATGTGGGCTCGGTCGCTAGTAGCTCCGTTTTTTAGCTCGAAACTTTGGATATGCTTCATCTTTTCCCCAGTTTTATGATGTCTATCTCCGCTTCCATCCGATCCCATGCACGTTAAAATGTTAGTTCTCTACTTATATCCTCAGAATTTGTATCAAGTTAGTTTTCTTTGTTTAGCTTGTTCTTCGATGCGTTGTGCTGTTTCCCAAGATTTTCTCGCAAATTCTGGGAGTTCTCCGTGTTCGCACATCCACTCCTCCAAAAATTTTATTGTCCGCATGTCCGAGCTATAGCCCGAGCCGAAGTCACCATAGCGTTGGTGCAGTTCTGAGATGCGTTTGTCCCGCCTGACTTTTGCGATGATCGAAGCGGCCGAGACTGCAACGTATTTGCGATCGGCGTAGTTTTCGACCACAAGCTTCGGTTTCGTCCGCATGTGTCGTTGGAGCCTTTCGGTGAACATCTTTGGGTTTGGATCGGGCGAGTCTACGTACACAATTTTAGGTTTCAGGCGGTCGATAATTTTTGCGATGTTCATGGCCTCGGCCTCGTTGAGGTTGATTTTTTTGACCAATCGGAGCTCGTCTATTTCAGCGGGGGAGATCTCGATAATTTCAATTTTCAGCGCTTTTTCAGTTATCAGCTTGGCGAGCGTTTCGCGCCTGCTAGGGCTTAGGAGTTTTGAGTCCTTGACACCAGCCGTTTTGAGTTCGTCGAGTATTTTTGGCTCAAACATCGCACCGCAAAGAACCATATTTCCCAACACGGGGCCGCGCCCGGCCTCGTCAACACCAGCTATCACACTTTTCCCCCAGCAAGGCCGACATCTGTTTAAATGCATCGCTCGGTAGAATTTACCTACGCTGGCTTTATATATTGGGCTCCCATTAATTTTTGTGATTGGAGAGTGATTGAGATTTCAGATGTCGTTGATGTTCATGCAGTAGTTGGCGCGGCGGTCGTGTTTACAATCATTGGTGCAGCAGTTTTCGGCGTCTATTACATAGGCTTTGCGAGGCCCGCTGCGGCGGAACTGGAGCAGGTCAAAACGGAGGCGGCAAGCAGCATAAGCCAAACCCTCGGTTCGGTAGGCACGGAGCAGGCCTTGTCGGCTCTCTCGAGCTTTAGCGCGCAGATTCAGGCCGCATCCTCGAAGAGCGAAGTGAGCGCGATACAAGCGGAGGCGGCCACTGTTTACCAGCGCGAGCTGAAGAGAAAGAGTCTGCTCGATACAGTCACAACGACCGTCACCGGCGTCTATCGCTCGACTGCCGATGTAGCGGCATTCACAACCCTCGCTACAACCCTCAGGGGGGAGATAAATGCTAAGACGACCCTCACAGAGCTGCAGGATTATGAGCTCTCAGGCACAATCGATACTCAGGCCACCTCTACGTGGCGGAGCTATTTCACGGGGCTCATCCAAAGCATGAGGGAGGACGTCGTAATGAAGCGATGCAACAGCTCAACGTATTGGGAAGCCATGTCGAGGGATAACGCGCTCGCGCTTGTTGGGAGTTCTACTTGGTCAACCCTGCGTAAAATGGACTTTGAAAACACCGTTTACGTCGAGGTGCCAGTCACCGACACATTCAGCCGAACCCCGACCATCAGAGCGAATTCCGTGGTCAACATCTACGTTTATGATTCAACGACCGAAAACATGGTATCCTTGTATGGGAACGCGACGGTTCGCAGCGTGATATATTCCACTACAGACCTCGCCACCATATCATGGACTCTAACGGATGGTAGCACCTCGTACTCGTACTCGACGGACGTATGGGAGGCCATCAAAGCCGCGGCTGCGGGGGATGCTGATGCGGAGACAGTAGGTTGGCAGGACTACGTCAATGATGTCTTGACTCGCGCTCAAAATGCGGGTCTCGGGAATTTCACGGCATCTGTGATTTACATGGTGCGGGTTACCGAGGACGCTGGCAAGCTTATTTTGGAGTACGAGTTGCACGAGTCCGCGACGAAGGATGTTATTCTGGTTGCGCAGGTCGCATAGGGCAAAATTGGCGGCTCGGTGGCGGCATGCCAAACAATTTTTTGGTCACAGGGCGCCCAGGCAGCGGCAAAACGTCGGTCATCGAGAACGCCATCAAAATCCTTCAGGGGCACGGCCTCAAACCAGGTGGGCTTTATTGCCCAGAAATCCGAGAAGGCGGAGTTCGGCTCGGTTTCAAGATAATTGATCTCATGACAGGAGAAGAGCGCATTTTGGCTCACGTTGACCAGCGCGATGGCCCCCAAGTGAGTAGGTATCGCGTGAATATAAAAAACGTGGATGAAATGAGCGAAGCGGCAATTGGACGTGCGCTTCGAGAGGCGGATTTTGTGGTCGTCGACGAAATCGCACCCATGGAGATGTACAGTGAGGGATTCAAACGCGCGGTGGCGGCTGCGCTCGATTCAGACAAGCCGCTTCTGGCGATTATTCACCAACGCACGACGACAGGTTTTATCGGCGATGTCAAGGCTCGTAAAGACATGAAGATATTTGAAGTCGTACCGGACAATCGTGCGGGATTGCCGACACAGCTCGCAGAAGAAATAAAAGTGTCAATCTCATCGGAGCGATAATTAATGCAGAAGCAAGTGGTGATCGAGGGCAGTACAAAGTTAGAGGTTCCAGACCTCTCGAAGTTTAGGACGCCCGCTGGAGATTATGCCCCATCGCTGACATCAGTATTTTACAACCCTCGCATGGAGCTCTGCCGCGACATCTCGGTCTCCGCCGTGCAGGTATTGGCGAATGAGCGCGGCGGCATCCGCGTATGCGATCCGTTGGCGGGGGTGGGTGCGAGAGGGTTGAGGTATGCGAAGGAGGTCGGAGGCGTAGAAAAAGTCACAATCAACGATCGCTCGCAGGAAACGGTTGAATTTATCAGGCGCAACGTTGAGCTCAACGGGCTCGGCAACATCGATGTGCATAACGAGGATGCGAACGTCCTGCTTTCGAGCCATAGAAGGGAGCGATTCCATTTTATAGATGTTGACCCGTTTGGTTCCCCAGCGCCGTTCGTCGAAGCGGCATGTGCAGCTCTCGCTCGGGATGGTATCCTCGCATTGACAGCCACGGACACAGCCCCGCTTTCTGGCGCTCATGTGAAGGCATGTGTGAGGAGGTATGGAGCCCGTCCAATGAAGACAGAGTATTGTCATGAGCTTGGTGTGCGGATTTTGATTGGCTTTGCTCAGCGGGTCGCGGGCAAACATGAGCTCGCGCTCGTCCCGATCCTGGCGCACAGCACCGAGCATTACTTCAGAATTTACCTTCGGGCAGCACGTGGCGCCCAGCGTGCCGATGAGATTTTGAGTCAGCAGGGGTACGTGTTGCATTGCCGATCGTGCGGGCGCAGGGTCGTAACACATGGTATAGTTCCAACGTTGTCAAGCACTTGTGAATGTGGAGAAAAATTTGAGCACGCTGGCCCAATGTGGCTGGGACAACTTATGGACAAGGAGTTCATAAGGAAGATGTACACAGATCTGGCTAATCGGAACTTCAAGCTTGGGTATCGGGAGCTGGTATTGCTCGACCGCTGCATCGAGGAGGCGGATGGCCCACCCACGTTTTACGATCATCACGACTTGACTAGACGTGCGGGGGTTTCAGCGCCCAAGCTCATAGAGGTTCTATCGAAGCTTCGCGGGATGAGATACTTTGCATCGCGCACCCATTTTTCGGGCACTGGGTTGCGAACTGACACGCCATTTGAAGAGCTTTTGCAGGTGTTTAGGAGCTTTTCTGTCATACGTTAGACAAAAAGGTATTATTTGAATGCAAGTGTCTTACGTTAGACAACAGAGATTTGTTTAAACCCCTTTCCAATGATATAAATCTCGGCGCTCCCTTTGCGCGAGGCCACTGGCTTGGACATCTTCACGAACTCGAACCTCTGCCGAATCTCATCCAAAAAATCGTCGAGCAAATCTCCTTGGAAAACTTTGATGAGGAGCCCTCCGCCTGGCACCAAAACTTTTTCCGCGATAGAAAGTGCCGCCTTCGCGAGCTCCATCGAACGCGCGTGGTCGACGTCCCACACCCCTGAAATCGAAGGAGAGGCATCTGAAGTTATCACATCGGCGTTGCGCGGAAGTTTTTCTTTAATGGCGTCTGGCGTCCCCATGTTTGTGATATCGGCCACGATGGTCGCGACATTATTGTAGTGTAACTTTAAGATAGGTTGCAGGTCGATGCCGAGCACGAAGCCGTTTCCGCCTACTATCTCTCTCGCCGCCTGTAGCCAGCCACCTGGGGCCGCGCCCAAGTCTACGACGACATCTCCGCCGCGCATTAGATCGTAGCGCTTGTTCAACTGCATGAGTTTAAATGCCGCCCTGCTGCGCCAGCCATCGCGCTTCGCCATGCGGTAGAAGTGTTCGCGCTTGCGTTCGCGTTGCCATCGCCTGCCCAAACCCATGCCTCCAGTTGAATGTCATTTTTCTTTTGAAGGCCCGCGAAACGGTATCCCCCACTTTCCGTCGTGAGCGATTTCACCGAGATCTTTTCGCTTTTTACTCACAGCCATCTTGATGATTTTGCCCCAGACGCCCTCGCTCGGGTGCGGATATCCAAGCGGTGTGAGCGCCACCACGCGGATCCCCTTTGGTATCCCTAAAAGCTCCTTGACTTCATCTTCATCGAAGAACCCGAGCCAGCATGTACCCAGTCCTAGGTTGGCGGCCGCCAGCACGAGATGCTCCATCGCGATCGCCACATCCACGAGGTAGTAGTCCTGCCCGCGGCTCGTCCCGCTTCGTTTCGGGTCGCCGCATGCTACGATCATGACCGGCGCCCTCTTGGCCCAGAAATTGAATCCCTTGGCGAGCTTTGCGATGATTTCCTTGTCGCGGACGACGATGAAGTGCCAGCACTGCTTGTTCTCCCACGATGGCGCGAGCCGGGCGGCCTCAAGGCACTTCGTGATCTTTTCCTGCTCTACCGGCCTATCGGCATACCTTCGGACGCTTTTGCGCACTTGAATGACATCATCAAATTTCATAGAAATCGCTTTACACTCTGTATGGTGCTATTTTAGTTTTCTGTAATTTTG
>CAZLQN010000009.1:0-18797 GCA_964561735.1 Hadarchaeota archaeon (SeqCode)
GCCTCGTGACGATGATATGCATCAACATCCTCGTAACGAACCCATCGATCACCCAGCTGGTGACCGTGCTCACGTTCGGCCTTGCTGGCGATCTCTTCAATACTTGGTTCCTGAACGGCGGCATCTTGATATGGTACACAGAACGCCAAAAAAGGAAGGAGTACTATGTCTCTCTTTAAGGAAAAACGAATCCTGCTCCTCGGTGGGATATGTCTTCTCGCCGTGGTGTTACTCGTCACGCCCGGCATCAGATATGGGATAGACATCGCCGGTGGCTCGAGGATAGTCCTGGAACTTGAAGCATCGCAGGCAACAATTCGACTAGTAACCCCGGTTGGTGATAATCTTACGCCTCTGGACGATATCGCTGGATTAATTATGGATAACCTGCTCACCAGCGTTAAAGTAGTAAGTTTGGATAGAACTGCCAACACGGCGGTTTTTGAGATAGGGCGCTCGGTGAGTTCCGATATTCTTGCTTCAATCATCGATAATATGGGACAAGTTATTTCTATAGAAGGAGGTAAGATAAGCGATCAAACACGCGAAGAAGTCACAAACTTGCTTCAAACGCGTGTAGATCCCGCCGGCCTTTTAGGCGTACAATCCCGGCCGATGGGTGCCAATCTAGTCCTATTCGAAGTCCCAGCGATGGATCCTGAAAGGGCAAAAGCTCTACTTGGACAAACGGGGCGCCTTGAAGAATTTATAGAAAATACGCTTGTACTGACCGCTGATGATATCGAAGCAGTCGGTTCTATACGAATCCAAGAAACGAGTGGCGTCTACAAATACGAAGTACCACTTACAATATCCCAAGATGGAGCAAACAAGTTTGCGGCCGCCGCCCAAGGAAAGGGAGATTATCCAATTGCTATTTATCTCGATCGGCCAGATGATGCCGTCCTGCTCTTCAACAACCAGTTATTAACTAACATGCCGACTGGCCTCACCTACGACAATACTGCGCGAACGTTCCGCATCACCATCTCTGGGACCCAGGGCGTTTCTGAATCTCATAGCTATGACCTACTTGTGTCTTTTATCCCAATATCTAAAGACAATCTGGACAATGAAACATTGCAAACCATACAAGAAATGTACGCAACGAAGAACCGCGCCATCTTTTTGGGATCGGTGACTGACTTTTCAGAAAACGTTACTGGCAGCGTCAAAGCAATTTTCACTGAAAACAACGTGGAATACCTCCCAAAGACACCTGAAACTGAGACTACCACTAATTGGCTGCAACGCGCATGCGGCCTGAAATCGGCACCCGCAATCAGCCAAGGCCTTGCTGATGGTGTTCCCAGGCAAGACGTCGAAATCACTGGGTCTCGGGCAAGTTATGAAAGTGCTGAAAGCGAAGCCAGCGACCTGAAGACCGTCCTCCAGCAACGCCTTCCTGTCAAGGTATCATTTGTGGGTGAAAGTTCGATCCCGGCACGCCTCGGATCAGAATTCGCATTTGACATACTAAAAGCCGCAATCGCTGCTGTCATCGCCGTGGGGGTGCTCGTCTACCTGCGCTACAGGCGGCTATTGATAGTGGGGGCGATAATGCTGACGATGGGCAGCGAGGTGCTGGTAACTATCGGGATCGCAAGCGGGCTTCGCCAGACAATAGGGCTAGCAGAGATAGCCGCTGTATTAGCGGTTATTGGCACCGGAGTCGAGCAACAACTAATTATAACGGATGAGGTGCTTCAAAAAGGGCTACCTAAAGCGGGACCGAGACCGATGAGCCTCTCTGGGCGAATCGCGAAAGCCTTTGCTGTGATATTTGCGGCAGCTGCGACGACGATAGCAGCGCTGGCCACCCTCTTCTTCGTCGGATATGGAGCGATGAAGGGCTTCGCCATCGTCATGATTATAGGCATCCTCGCTGCGATACTCGTGACGCGGCCTGCTTACGGCAGTATCGTCAGCGCTATTGTGTCTCGAGAGACAGCTAAAGCTGAGAAAACACAGATTAAGGCGGCGCAGCAATAATGCCCAATTGATCCAAAACAAACAAAATCGTGGTCAGTGCCGTGAGCGCACTCGATGTAACAAAAAATCCCAAAAATAACTTCTTCATCTCAAGCATCTCCGCCAGCTTTCTTGACATCATGTATATCGATGCTGTGCATACCCAATAGAACCAAAAGACGACTGTTGCTATCACTATCATGCGAACTTTTAGAATAATCATAACAGCTGCGACCAAACCAGCTGATATCATCGCAACCGTGAGCGGGTAAAACAACGCAGATAGCAATATTTTCTTGCGAGCTTCCATCTACCCCACCATGAAGAAATATTGGGTAGTAGTTGGAAGTTTGGCGCGGACGACGGCTATCTCCGGGCGATATATCACAATCTCTTGATCGCGGCACGTTTTCCCAAGAACCTGGCTGATGACTTTTACTTCAACTTCGCCCGATATCTCCGCAGTACCCCTGCCGAGCTTTGGGTTAACACCAATCAAGATTGGGAGTCGCAACTTATCCCAATCGTCCGCGTGAACGATTTTTGATATGTACTCGAGTTCCATGCGCTCAAATTTATGCTTGCTTCCATCCTTGGCCACGACCTGCGGATTCAACGATGATAGCGCATCTTTCAAAGTTATTTGCTGATCTGGCAGATGCGCGTTCAAACGGGCCAACTCAAATTGAAGAATTCTATCCGCGCTCATTCTCGCCCCTCGAGCATCGCTTTTATCCTCTTTAAGCGAGAGAAGTTCTCGCGCTCCATCTCATCTAACCTCATCGAGATAAACTTCACCATGGATTTCAAGTTTGGCAAAATTACGTACTCGAGGGCGTTCACTCTTCGCTTAGTTTTTTCAAGCTCAAGGGCTATCTCGCGTGCGCCCTCCTCAAGCTCGGCGAGTTTGATCAAATCTCCAAGCGCCCTCTCGAATTCTCTCGAGGCATCATCCAATGTGGATGACGTCGTGTGTATACCATAACCTCTGGCCAAAGCATGCCGCTCGATTGGCTTAGCCTCAACAACCGGAACAAGAATTCCCATGACATGACGAGTCGAGATATCTACTTCTGCTACTTTCGTGACTTCCCTGGCCGCCTGATATGTCTCAATCGTCCCCTGCATCGCAAAACATATCGAAAGTGCACGATACGCAGACGAGAGTTGTTGCATAGTTCCAGCCCTAACTTCCCTGATCCTTTTGACTATCCCGAAAAATTCGATCACGAGCGCATCCATCTTTTCGTGCAACAAATCGTGTCCCTTTTGGGCCAGCGAGACCCTCTGCTTCAATTTTAATAATTCCATCCGGGTTGGGGTCACCCCAATCGTCTTCGCCATCTAGCTACCTCCTTTGACGATTATCTCTGCCCCGACCGTGCGTCGGATGATCTCCTGTAGCTCATCGACCTTGGGCACCCACCCGGTTTTATCTGGAATTCTTAGCACAATCGGTAGCGCTTTTTTCGCCCTCATCCTGCGCTTGAAGTCAAACCCAAGTTCTTCTGCAATACTGTAGGTGATGAAAACGATTCCTATGCCCTCACTTGCGAGAAGCTCGTCCAACTTCGCCAGCGTTGTCTCTTTTTTCTCGTAAATGTAGACCTCTTGCACACCAGCTAAAGCAAATCCGGCGGCGGTTTCAGCGTCTGCAATGGTGGCGATTTTAAAGCTCAAATTTCGGCACCCTCACTATTTTTTCTTTAATTTTATCTGGCTCTACTTTGTCAGCCTTAAGCCTGATAATCGCGCGCAAATTTTTTACCTCTATTTCCTTTAGATGTATGTACATCAACACTGGTGCTAGGCTGAAGAACTTGGTGATCAACATCCACTTGCACATTTTCAGCTGGCCTTCGTCAAGTGCTTTCTCTAAGGTAAACAGTGAACCAGTTGTCTCGAACTCCGGCAAGGCCTTTGCTAAAATCGGCCCATAAGTTGTTTGGGAAATTCCAGTTACTGCCTCTTGAACGCTTTTGGCCTCGGCCATCCAAATCAGCGTCTTCTCGCTCAACTCGTAGGAAGGTAAAATCAGAGAATATGTTATTTCCTCTGGAGTTGCCCCCTCGTGCTTGAGTCGTAGGATAAGCTTGATGTTTGCGGCGTCTATCTCGTAGCCGATTATTTTTTTCAAAATGGGTCGTTGGGCTCTTATCGCCAATATTTCTTTTATGTTCCTCAATTTTTTCCTAAAACCCAGCCGCCCTTTGTCCTGCACATCTGCCCAAAGCGATGAATAATACGCTTTATCTAGGGTGAAAAGTACGATGGACAAGCCGCCTTCTTTATACTTTTCGAGCGAGGCAGAGAAAGCGTCAAAATACTCCGTGTTTTTCAGAAACTCTCTCAGCGTGCCAAAATTTTCAGCGAAAGCTAGCATTTCAAGTCGCTCCTGAGACATCGTAGATGAGGGCAGCATTTCCTCCAAACGCTTTTCCTTTGGCACTTTATTGTGGATTGCCGCGACGACTGTCTTTAAATTGTAGAGATCTATCTTTTTGAGCAGCTTTACAACAATCGACTTATCTTTTTCCGGCACCACCTCAAGAAGTTCGCGATAGCTATCCCTCAGATGCCCATTCAAAGCCTGCTCCACCGCCACGACGTCTACATCTTCATCACGGGGGATATTCGCCAAGTATGTGCGATAACCCGTTTCATCCAGTCCGGCCAAGATGCTCGAAACTTTTGGCGCGTCCGCAAATTCCAACATGCGTGATTCGTGGAGCAGCTTAGCTTCCCATGCGCTGACCTTCGCCCCGCTATAGATATATGGCATAGACCGCTGCGCCGAAATAAACACGAAAATAAACAGACTCAAAATTAGCCCAAAAATTATCACAACGATCTCAATCATCTTGACCCTTCAAACAACAGCCTCGCCACTTTCACGCGTAGGGTATCGAAATCGCGGCGCATCTTACCCTCAAAAGTATTGTCGAACTCGATTTTTCCATCAGTTGTGGCGATCCTTACTCCACCCATAGTTTGGATTGGCTTGCCAAACGAAACACTTGCCACAGCACCTTTTACAGACAACGCTTGGACAATTTTTTTCTGTGCTCTTTTTAAAACGCGCAAATCTCTTTCATTTGCATATATCATCACATGATTTGAGCCAAGCTTTTTACAAGAGTCGATCGCCAACCTAACCAAATCTCCTTGATATCTCTTGGATGTGGAGTATTTCCGAAGTTTTTTCTCCACCTCCTTAAAAACCTCGTTAATTGTTTCTTCTCTCTTCTGGAGGGCTTCCTTCTTCGCTTTCATTTTTCCGTCCATCAGGACCTCTTCGTGGACGCGCTTGCCTTTTTCTTGTGTCTCTTTGGCCTCGCGTTCTTCTTCTTCCCTCGTTGTAAAGCGGGCCGCGTTTAGAATTGTGGCCGCCTCTTTTTTGGCGGCTCTAACTATGCCAGCTGCTTGCTCCTTTGCCTCTCGGAGTATTTCATCTACCATTAGCTGCGTTCCTTTGTTGACCGGCAATTTCTGACCTCCGGCACTAGAAGAGTTTTAGCCCTATCAGCAGGAGGAATGTCGTTATGAATCCCAAGATGGCGTAAGTCTCAACCATCACTGCGTATATCACCGATGGTGCAAAAGCTTCTGATCTTTTTGCAAACGCTGAGACTCCTGCCACACAAACCCTTGCCTGATAGTAGGCTGTGAAACCCTGAAGTATCGCTGGCACCATTGCAACCAACGCTGCCGCGCCAACCACGCCAGCTTTCAACGCACCTCCAAATAGACCGCTGCCTATCAGCAACAGCATCCCCGCGATAAAGCCGTAGAAACCCTGCGTCCCGGGAATTACTTCCAGCACGAATAACTTCGACCACTTCTTTGGATCCTCTGCAGTAACTGCTGCGGCCGCGACACCCACCATCTGTACACCCATTGCTGCGAGTATCCCTGGTATAGCTGCCGCCAAACCCACTGCTAACGCCACCCATACTTCTTCAGCTACCAGACTATTCACCCCCTTTTACTTTAGTGAACACCCTTTTAGCTTTAAAGGGAGCGAACTTTTCTGCGCCCCCCTCGTAGAATTTTCCAAAAAATTCGGCGAAGTGCAAACGCATTGTGTGAATGAACCCGCCCATGCTGCCAATGAATATGTTGAAAATGTGTCCGGCTAAAAAAATGAAAGCGATTCCTATCAACACGACTATCGCTATAATCACCGTCAACGAAAAAGCAAAATATGGTCTCACCAATCCATCGAATGCCATTCCGAGGATGAAGTTCAGCATATACGCTATAACACCAGTCGCCACGCCGAGCGCCATTAGCCTACAATAGGAAGTCACATCAGCTATCATTCCGATTAAACCATAAACCGAGTTGATGGCTCCTACGACTTTTGAGCGGATACCTTTGGAAGTAATAATACCCCCGATTATGCCACCAATTAATCCAACGTAAAAGAGAATTCTGAGAACGACCACTATTGTTGCTGCTGGCGCGAGTGGACTAAATGCATCCACCATACTCATCTTTGGGAATGTAAAATCTATTCCAAATGATTTCAAACTCATACCCACAATACAAAATCCAAGTCCAAAAAATCCCAAAACGATCATCGCGCGCGTTGCGTCTTCGGAAATAACCCTGGTCCAATTCCGTCTGAAAGCGTCTTTTAATGCTTTTACTACGGCGAACGCAACGAACAGTTGAAGAATTCCTAGAACTATCGCTAGCTTGAGAAGTGGTAACGGGTCTTTAGTTGGGTCTGACCAGATCGCTGGGAGGGTTGGGCCAAATAGACTGCCTGTCAGGATTCCAACTACAACCGCACAGATTCCCCCAACCGCCAACATTATTCTGACATCTTTCGGGAACGCTTTTGCTATCCAAAAACCCGACATCATGAAAATTGCCAACAAGGCACCATACCCTGCATCACCCAAACAAACTCCAAAAAATACAGAAAAGCTTATCGCCAAGAACGGAGTTGGGTCGACTTCATCGTGACGCGGCATCCCATACATTCCCGTTATAAACTCAAAATCTCTGACGACCGGTGGGTTTTCGAATTTGCTCGGTATCTGTTCTACCTCATCTTTCGACGGCTCATGGATGTAGAATATGTATTTTCCACGAGTGGTTTTTGTGAATATCGATTCTAATCCGGCCGCTTTTTTGGCTGGTGTCCATCCTTCGATCAAAACTGCGGCATCTGTGTACCCAAAGCTCGAACAAGCTTTTAGTCGCTCCCCCCGGATTTCAAGAAGCTCTACCCAACGACCGACTTCTGGAGCCCAAGACTTTGCCAACTTTGCTATTTCTCGCTCAATTTTGGTCTTCTGTTTTTCCAAGTTTGCGAGTTGCCGTTCCAATTGTTCTATCGCCCTATTTGGTGCAACCGATACTTGCGGCAACTCAAGTGATTCCACCTCAAACCTGTAAAGCACAGGCGCCAACTTCGGTTGATCCCTCGTTCTGCAAGCTATAATCACGGTTCTTTTCTCACCTTTTCCGAGAACTTCGAAGAAGACCTTTTGAGATAATGCCTCATTGACAGCTATCGAGAACTCCTTAACATTCTCTTTCGATATATGACCAACATGAACATAAAATTCCTCAGTTGAGCGAAGGTACTGAAGCGAGAATTTTACCTCTAAAAAGTCCCTCAGCGCCTCTCTTTGGGCGAGCAACTTTTGCTTCTCTATCGATATTTCTTTGCGCCTAGCTTCCAACGCGGTCAACTTTGGCTCGAGTTTTTCTAGAGTCTTCTCTGCCGCTTTTATCATTTGGTCATGCGGGAGTTCTTTGGTCTCGATTGAACATGTAGGCGGAGGGGAGCCCAAAACAGATTGAATTTCTTTGAATTTAGTAAGCAACCTGAAAGTATCGTAAAAATCATCGCCCAGCTCCTTCCTCACAAATTCTGGCTGAGTGGTTTCTCTCAGCTGAACTATGCCTGCCTCGTGCAGTTGCGATACTACATCATCGCGTGCGCTTTGCAAAATCACAGCTTGAAATTTCTGCATCCTGGCAGTTTTAAACACCCTATCACCGCGTGATAGCTTTTAGTGTTAGCTCAACTGCTTCTTTATGTCGCGCCTTGAGTTTTTTCTCCAGCGCTTGATCTCTCTTGCGCATGGTCTGAAGCTGCTTCTGAACATCTGCCTGCGCTTCCGCTCTAAAATCCTCAATAACTTTTTCAGATTTGATTCGTACACTTGACTTGGATTTTTCCTTTATCTGAGCGGCTTCCTTTCTGGCATCTTCGAGGATTTTCTCGGCTTCCCTCTTCGCTGCCTCGATCTTTTCCTTCGCCTTACGCTCTGCTTCAAAAATTGCGCAAAGGTCTTCTTCTACCACTCGTCTGCCTCCAAATGACCACATAGTTTTAATCGACGCCACTCATAAACATTCTGTTGTCCTCGCAATTCATAAAAGCAATGTAACCATATTAGTGCTGGTGCAAATTTGGGCAAAATAGTTCGAATCACTGGGCCCGTCGTCATCGCCGGTGGAATGAAGGGCTCGGAGATGTACGAACTCGCGCGCGTCGGCGAGCAAGGTTTGATTGGAGAGATAATCGGATTGACCGGAGACCGCGCAACCATCCAAGTTTACGAGGAAACATCTGGAATAAAACCGGGTGAAAAAGTTGAAGGCACTGGAAAGCCGCTCTCAGTAGAACTTGGGCCAGGGTTGATCGGCGCGATATACGATGGCACTCAGCGACCACTCGACATAATCAAGCAAAAAACTGGAGATATGATAGCACGAGGCGTATTTGCACATCCCTTGCCCCGTGATAAAAAGTGGGAATTTGTGCCAAAAGTGAAGAAAGGAGACGATGTCGTCGGTGGGGATGTGCTGGGCACCGTCAAAGAAAGCAAGATTGTGGAGCACAGAATCCTTGTGCCACCGAGCGTCAGCGGTAAGGTCGCCGACATCGCTGATGGGTCCCACAAGGTCGAAGATATCGTGGCTACTGTAGAGACCGCTCATGGCAAAGAGAAAGTTTCGATGATGCAAGTCTGGCCGGTGAGGCGGGCGAGGCCTTTCAAGGAGAAACTCGACCCGTGCGAACCCCTGATAACCGGACAGCGCATCGCGGATACGTTCTTCCCCGTAGCCAAGGGCGGAACGGTCGCTATACCGGGCGGATTCGGCACTGGGAAGACCGTTTTCCTTCAACAAATTGCGAAGTGGGCCGATGCCGATATCGTTACATACGTAGGGTGCGGCGAGCGCGGCAACGAGATGTGCGATGTGCTCGTCCACTTCCCGCAGCTCAAAGATCCCCGGACGGGCGAATCTCTAATGGCAAGGACTGTGCTGATAGCCAATACTTCGAACATGCCGGTCGCAGCTAGGGAAGCGAGCGTTTATACTGGCATCACCATTGCGGAGTATTTCCGCGACATGGGATACAACGTCGCACTGATGGCGGACTCCACATCGCGGTGGGCCGAAGCGATGCGCGAGATATCAGGTAGACTCGAGGAGATGCCCGGTGAGGAGGGCTTTCCTGCCTATCTAGCATCGAGGCTGGCTGAATTCTATGAGAGGTCTGGCAGGGTACAAATCTTGGGTAGCGATGAAAGATTCGGCTCCGTCACCGTGTTGGGCGCCGTTTCTCCGCCAGGTGGTGACCTCTCTGAGCCGGTCACCCAAAATACGCTGCGAATAGTAAAGGTCTTCTGGGCCCTCGACACCGGTCTGGCGGATCGCCGTCACTTCCCAGCGATCCACTGGCTGACGAGCTACTCGCTGTACGTGGATGCAATAAAGGACTGGTGGAAGCAAAAGCTCGGAGAGGATTGGAAAGCGCTGCGGACGACGGCTATCGAAATGCTCCAAAAGGAAGCACAACTAGAGGAGATAGTTCGCCTAGTCGGCCCGGATGCGCTGCCAGAGCGAGAACGCATAGTTTTAGAGTCAGCTAGAATGATGCGCGAAGATCTGCTACAACAGTTCGCGTTCCATGAAGTGGACACATATTGCCCCGTCGAAAAGCAGCTTGGTATGCTCAAGCTCGTGCTCAAATTTTATGAAAAATCATTAGAAGCCGTGAACCGCGGCGTCTCAACCGAGGAGGTCAAGAAGCTTCCGATAAAGGACGAAATTGCTGGCATGAAACGAATCACACCAGAAAAATTCCAAAAGGAATACAAAGCCATGGAAGGACGCCTCGAAAAACAATTCCTTGAGCTTATACAAACTAAAAAAGCGCCTACAGGTGGTAAGGTTGAGCGAATCCATGAAGAGTAGGGAATATCTGACCGTCGGCAAGGTCTCCGGGCCGCTGATAATCGTCGAAGGTGTAAAGGGTGTAGCCTACGGCGAAGTTGTCGAGATAGTGACCCCTAGTGGTGAGACCAAGCGTGGCCAAGTGCTCGATGCCTACGAAGATCGGGCAGTCGTTCAGGTCTACGAAGGCACGAGCGGCATAGACACTATGCAAACTCGGGTCAGATTCACAGGCGAAACTATAAAGCTTGGAGTTGGTCTGGAGTTGCTCGGCAGGATATTCAGCGGTAAAGGGGTGCCGATCGACGGCGGACCTAAACCCATATACGAAGACGAATTGGATGTCTATGGAGCGCCAATAAACCCGTCGGCGCGAGAGTACCCAAACGAATTTATTCAGACTGGCGTCTCCGCCATCGACGGCATGAACACGCTTGTGCGCGGACAAAAACTTCCCATCTTCTCCGGATCGGGCTTGCCCCACAACGAACTGGCAGCTCAGATAGCGAGGCAAGCTAAAGTTCTTGGTGAAGAAGAAAAATTCGCGGTGGTCTTCTGCGCGATGGGGATAACCCACGAGGAGGCGGCTTTCTTCATCAAAGATTTCGAGCGAGCTGGAGCACTCGAGCGAGCGGCGCTGTTTCTAAATTTGGCGAACGACCCAGCGATCGAGCGAATCTTGACGCCTCGGCTCGCACTGACAACCGCTGAGTATCTGGCCTTTACCCAAAACATGCATGTGCTCGTTATCCTGACTGATATGACGAACTACGCTGAGGCGCTGAGGGAGATATCGGCCGCTAGGAGCGAGGTGCCCAGCAGGAGAGGCTACCCAGGGTACATGTACACAGATTTGGCGACAGTATACGAGCGAGCGGGCAGGATAATCGGAAAGAATGGCTCGGTCACACAGATGCCGATCATCACCATGCCAGGCGACGACATCACACACCCGATACCAGACCTAACGGGCTATATAACGGAAGGGCAGCTGGTCATGGACCGCGAACTTCATCGAAAAGGAATTTATCCACCAATCAACGTGCTGCCGTCGTTGTCAAGGTTGATGAAAGACGGCATAGGGACCGGCCACACACGAGAGGACCACAGCGACGTCTCAAACCAACTCTACGCTGCATACGCCGAAGGCAAAGATCTGCGCGCTCTCGTGGCAGTTGTCGGGGAAGAGGCCCTGACCGACCGCGACCGCAACTACTTGGAGTTTGCAGATAGATTCGAGCGCGAGTTCATCAACCAAGGCAAGGACGAAAACCGCGCGATAGAGTCCACGCTGGACCTGGGCTGGGAACTTCTGCGGATGCTACCGAAAAGCGAGATGAAAAGAATAGATCCAAAATTCATCTCCAAATATCTGCGGCCCGGCGAGTGAAACAATCGTTTTAGTTTTATTCTTCTTTATCGACATTTGTTCGTATCACTGGGGGTTCCTTGATCACTTTTAAGATTTTCTGCACCAACTCCTCGCCCTTTTCAACTGGTATGTTGACGCCTTTCCGTGTGAACCCTTTATATTTCGGTATGTCGACCCAAGTCCTTATGTCGAGAGTGTCCATATCTCCAAACTTTGTGTGCTGGATAACCACTTTTTTACGCTCGCTTATTACCAGTTCTTCCATCAAATCACCTATAATTCGTTCATTTTTCAGTTTAATAATGCGCTCGGAACTCAAAATCTTCATCATGAAATCAGATTAGCCAGGCTCGTCATCGCGCATTTTAATCTCTGTAGCATCTGATTAAAAATTTAGCGATAACCCCAGAGTGGTTCAAAGGAAATGATTATCATATGTGCGATAAAATCTGGTTGGTGACGTAATGGAATCGCCAAAAATTGTTATAGAACACTTGGAACCAAAGCTCAGCACTTGGTTGCTGTTCGAATATGAAAATGCATCAAAGCTCCTCAAGAAAAACATCCTATTCACAAATGTCAAGAGCGCGCGCGCAAGAAAAAAGTTGAGAAAGTTCGGCAGGGTCGATCGGCGAAGCGTGCTGGACATCTTCCCCCGCAAAAAACTCTTGATCCTAGATTCACGTGCAAAAAAAGCGCTTGCTCCCGGAGATTTGGAGGGAAATGTCATCGCAGTTGTCGGCGGAATCCTTGGCGAACATCCGCCGCGCGGCAGAACCAAAACTCTGCTGACCCAAAGAGCACCAGCGGCCAAGACGCGAAACATCGGTAACTGGCAGTTCGCGATAGATGGGGCTGCCTACGTCACAAAACTCATCGCCAACGGCAGAAAACTCAAATCCATCTCGATTAAGCGAGGGCTCATACTGAGGGTAAAACTCAAACCCAGCGGCGTGCACGAGGTGCTGTTGCCATACGCTTACCCAATTGTTGATGGTCGGCCGTTGATATCCAAGAAACTCTTACATTACATGATGAACGTCAAAAACCCTGAAATCACGTGGTGCGATCGACCGTCATCTGATGATTAGGGGACTTTAAATATTTCAAGACAAAGTTAAGACCAAGGAGACAGAAGATGCCGAAGTTCGTCGTGACCCCGTGGGAAGTCAAAGGAAAGGTCGACTATACCAAACTCATAAAACAATTCGGGACCAAGCCGATAGACGATGGCCTCCTCAACCGAGTGAAGAAACACACCGGTAGTCTCCATATGTTTTTGAGGCGCGGAATTTTCTTTTCTCACAGAGACTTCGATTGGATATTGGACAGGTATGAAAAAGGAGAAAAATTCTTCCTCTACACCGGGCGGGGGCCTTCGGGCCACACCCACGTTGGACACCTCATCCCCTGGATATTCACCAAATACCTGCAGGACGCATTCGATGCCGAGCTTTACTTCCAAATGACTGATGATGAAAAATTCCTTTTCAAACGGGACTTGGGCTTGAACGACGCGATCGGATTTACCTATGAAAACGCCCTAGACGTGATCGCATGCGGCTTTGACCCCAACAAAACGTTCATTTTTTCGGACGTGGAATACGCAAAAACCCTATACAAGACCGCAATCCAAGTGGCCAAACACACAACTTTCTCGACCGTGAAGGCAGTTTTCGGGTTCAAAGGAGAGAGCAACATCGGCATCATATTCTTCCCTGCCATGCAGGCGGCGCCATGCTTCCTCCCATCCGTGTTGAAGGGCAAAAACATCCCCTGTTTGATTCCCGCAGCTATAGATCAAGATCCGTACTGGCGACCCAGCAGGGACGTCGCGCCGAAGCTTGGATTTTACAAACCGGCGCAGATCCACTGCAAGTTCATCCCCGGCTTGGGCGAGGGTGGGAAGATGAGTGCGAGCCAACCAGAGACCTGTATATTCACGACTGACTCCTCTGAGGTAGCAACGAAAAAAATCATGAACGCATTCACGGGCGGCAGACCTACTGTCAATGAGCAACGAGAAAAGGGCGGGAAGCCGGAAGTTTGCTCGATCTATCAGTACTTCTACTTCCTGTTCGAGGAAGATGATAAAAAACTCGAACGAATCCGCAGCGAATGCGAGAGTGGTGAGAGGATATGCGGGAATTGCAAGAAAGAGCTCGCCGAAAGAGTGGTAAAATTCTTAGCAGAACACCAACGGAAGAGGAAGGAAGCCAAAACAGTCATCGACGAATTTATGCTGAAGGATTAGCCGCTAAGGCCTCTCTCGACTCAGGGAATAGTAAGTCACATCCCCTTCATCATCGACTATAGCAAAAAGTATAGACTTTTTGACGCTGTGCGCGAGCCTTACCGCCCGCGCCATGTCGGTAGAAGAGAGGCGTGCGCTCTCAGGTATGGCGTGCACCAAGAACTTGGAATGGGTCTCACCTGGTTTCTCCCCGCGCTCGTAGACGCGGAAGTGAGCGCCAAATTTCAGGCCAGTCTTGATGATGTAACCCCTCGATCTGAGGTCGGCGTAGACTGGATACTTGAGCATCAAGTCGGAGTCCTGTTTCAATAGTATCCCCGAAAGTTGCCTAAATTTGATCTTCTCCCCGCTCTCGCGGTCGAGCACTTTGATCTTGCCGCTCTCCAGAAGATAGAGGGCCTCGATCGGCGCAAGCTGGAGCTTCCCCCCGCTCAACGGCTTGCCGAACGCGCCCCGTTGGTAGAGCTGGTTCGCCTGCGCCTCTTCCCAAACCATTATCTTGTCCTTGTACAAGTACGCGTCAACGATGGGAATTTCGGCCTCCATGCCGTCCCCCCGCTAAACTAGCCAGCGCTCATTAAGAAGTTTGCTGTGGCCCAATTGCCCAACCGAACGTTTTAAATAAACGATTTACATAATTGATTGTGAGGCTGGCATCGGTAATCGCGCTAATACCGGGCGGCGCAGCCGAGACGATGGCGAAAACTAGTAACCGAAGCAAAAATTCTCTTTGCGAATGTGGTGTCACCTCCAACGTTAGTCAATGCGGTTGCCCGCCTGGTATTACTGACTTCTTTTTACCAGAACCGGAAAATTTCGGGAGGGTACAAATCTGGGTTCAAACCCCTAATACCGCACCAACTTTTGTTCGTTGGTATTAGGAGAAAAATAAATAGTCGCCAAGAGTTCAAGCTTGTAACCGGGAGAACGTGTCAAGTGCTGCGTCAGCGGGCGGGAATTCCCAGAGGAAAAACTAATCAGCTGCAGCGAGTGCGGGAAGGTCTATGATTGGAGCCTGAATATATGTCAGCGGATTTCCTCGTCCTGATCAGGTTTCTGATTTCCTCGTCGCTCCGAAGCTTCGAGCGGTCGAACTTATCCCGGTGCGTGAAATCGCTCGTGTCTCTCCTGAAACGCGGTGGCATTTGCTCCACAGGGTAGCCTAACTGGAGGACCTCGATTACTTGGTGGCTGGCGGGGACTCGCAGCAATCGGCTGAGTTTTTCCCTGCTGAAGGAATTCGTAGTTCCCCAACTGAGCCCGAGACCGAGGGCATTCGCCGCGAGCATCATGTTTTGAATCGCCAAGCCCATGCTGATATACAGGTTTCTTTTTCTGTCCCCAGCCTTTGGATATGCTTTCCTGAAGCGCGTGTCAGCACAAACGGCGATGAGTACGGGCGGTTTAGTGAACCTCTCGTACAAGCCGTCGGGGTTGTCATACGGGAATCTCTTATCTTCGCTCCTAGCCGCCCTTAAGGCATCCGCGTAAATCTCGGCAATCTTTTCCTTCAATTTGTGGTCCTTAACCACGACCAAATCCCAAGGCTGGGTATTGGCGGCTGACGGGGCCCACCGAGCGGCTTCAAGGATTTTTCTCAAATGGCCCTCAGGAACCGGATCGGGCTTGAAACGCCGTACTGTTCTCTGTCCGCTCATGAGCCTGACCAGGTCCTCGACTTTCATTGATACACACCTTCCTTTAGGCGCCAAATTAACTTATTGCCCCTGCTGAAAAAGGACTCCGAAAACCGGCAAGTCCAAATCCTGAGTTCAGCAATAAAGGAAATGATAAAGCAGCAAGTTCTTGCCGAATTACCGAATATTTCTCCTCATGAAACTCGGTGCTGGAGTGGTGGGGTCGCCGAGATTTGAACTCGGATTTGCAGGTTTCTCTAGCACAGCTCCAATGGGTCATCATCCTTACGTCAGCAGACCCACGATTGCCACTGGAGCCTGCCGTGCTAGCCAAGTTACACTACGACCCCACGAGACAAATTCGGGATTGCTTCGATAAAAAACTTGCCGAATGTGCGCCAACGACGGCAATTGCTAATCCACCCCATTTAAGCAGACGAATTGACAACCGCGTCGGCACCTTGCGCCGCAATAGGGACACTTCTCAAGCGATCCGACATATCGTCGACATTTTGGGTAGATTACCTCTCCCTTTGGTCCAACCGACCTCATAAATGCGCAACTTGAATTAGTAAAAGGGGTTTTTAACCTTCTGTTGCTACTTCCTGCGCTTCAATCCCTCCACTATTTCGCCCCTTTTATAAAGATGGACGCTGAAATACTAACTGGTAAAAAAATGGTTCATGTATCGGTAAGCATCAACTACATCTCGGCTGAAAAATTTTGGGAACAAGAGAAGCCGGCGCCACTTGGAGTACACATCTCCACCAACGTCAACATCATGGGCGTGGAACAAAGAGGGGAGGCGCTCGCGGTACCCTTCGTTGTCACAATCAGTTACATGCCGTCCGTCGCGCAGATAAGCTTGAAAGGTCAAGCGATCGTGTCCGGCGAAAAAGCCGAGCTCGAGCGGCTCCAAAACGATTACAAAAACCAACGCGCCCCGCCACCGCAACTGCTCCAATCGATAACGAACGTCTCACTCATCGAAGCCACTGTGCTCTCGCGGACGCTGAACATCCCCCCACCTATCCCACTGCCAAGCTTACCGCCGCAACAAAAACCTGAAAAGGGGGAGCGGCCGAGCTATGTCGGATGAAATTGCCTATTCACCGCCACCACGACGTGAATTGCCGGAAACGCCCAAAAACTTCAGCATACTTTTGATTGGGGTAATGATCTGCATCATCGGTACGCTGCTGATAAATCAGGGCATCGACGCTGCTAAAAGCGTCGGATGGTCTATCGTCCTCAGCATGGGACTCTTGGCTGCTGGGGCGATGCTGATACTGGCAGGCGCGAGCCGCATATGGCCCAAGAATCAAGCGGTCGACATCGCGCTCATCGTTGCCGGGATACTTTGTATCATGGGAAGTGGTGCCCTCATCGCTGGAAATCCGGGCGGCACAGCCTACGCTATTGTTTTAACGTTAATCGGCATCGCGCTCATCGTCGCTGGAGTGAAGGTGGCCGCCCAAGCCTGGAAACGGTTCCACAGGTGAATGAAAAGCGGACCCGGCGGGATTTGAACCCGCGCCACCGGCTCCGGAGGCCAGCGTCCTTTTTGGGCTTTTTGCTATCCAAGCTAGACTACGGGTCCACAATCTGATTGTGGAACGGAGTAATTAGCATTATCGACCTCAAATTCAAAAAAATAAAATCTCGGCGCCTGTACTTCGACGCCGAGCGATTACTTGCCTTTCAAGCCGAGCGAGCCGACTAGCGCCAGTACTGCCCCAACTATACCCACGTAGACACCGTAGCCAACGCCCGCGCTGACGCCCGCAACGCCACCAACCGCGCCCACAGCTTGAGTAATCCTTGCAAATGCCCATATCCCTCCGGCAAGGGCGAGTATTCCTCCGATTGGCAGTAGATAACCCGCGGCCTTTACTTTAGTCGCCAGCATACCGATGCCTCCCACCAGCGCGAGAATACCTCCAACCAATACCAGAGCGGACATACCTGTGCCCTCGCCACCTGCTTGTAAGGCGTCGATCCCTGACTGGCTTATGGACCCCGTCCCATAACCAGAGATGCTCCAAGATACTGACGCCCAAGCCAAAGCCACGCTGACCATCGCTAGTATGCCACCGACCAAACCGATAATCAAAAGAGTTTTCTTTTCCATATTTTTCACCTCCGTACGCCACATTTTGAACAATATTATTTTAAAACCATATATATTTAAATTTATCGCTAAAAAAGTGTTTTAAATAAATTTTGAGCTATTAGATGTCTTTTTTGTTTAATCGCAACCATTAAAACCGAAATAAATTTACGATGACAATCCGCTCGCCATCCAATCGAGGTTGTTTAATAAATCGGCTTTTCATTGATAATTGAAGCAATCTCCACCAATCAGGGGCTGGACCAGTAGGTGAGGGGACAACTCAAAAGGAGGTTTCCCAAATGAGATGCCCCAACTACTGGAAGGCGTATCACGCCTCAAAAATACATGACAAAAGCGAGGTATTTAAAGTCTGCTTGCGCGTCGCGAGCAGGCTCGGGCCACCGTGGCAGGTTTCGAAGCGCGGGCGGCCGCCCGTGATCCACCCGACGACGCACGCCGCGGTGTGTATTTATAAAAAGTGCTCCTGCCCGAGCTTCCGTGATGCCGAGGGTGATACCTCGCTTCTCTTCGGCAAGCGAATAGACCACGTGACGATCTGGTGGGCCTTCTGGCGCATACCTGTGGCCTACTACGAGCAGGCGCTCGAACTCCTGTATGAGCTTATCGACGAGCTCTTTCCCTGCGAACTCTTCATCACGGACTCGACCGGCATCGAGACCGACCGCTACCGAGAACGCAGGGAAGCGTTCAGGACTGTCCAAGAACGCGAATTTCTCAAGCTTCACATGCTCGCCGGCTACTCGCGCGAGGCGGGCCTCGTGCCGATACCTGCGGCGAAAGTGACTAGGGGCGAGGCGCACGACTCGCCGCAGTTCGGAAAGCTGCTCGAGAATTTTCAGGGCAGGGGCGAGCCTCTGCTCGGCGACTCGGCGTACGATGCGGGCAAGAACTTCGAACTCGCTCGAAAGCACGGGTTCGAGCCAGTGATTAAACTCAGGGACGTCGAGCTCAAGGGGCTCTTGCGCACGCAGGCTGCTCGTGACTTCGAGCGGAACCGCGAACTCTACCGCATGCGTGGCGTGGGTGAAACGCCGTTCGGCGGGTTTGCCGTTAGGTACAACAGCCGGACGAGGTGCAGGCTCGTGCACACGAGGGTGGCTGACTCCCTGCTGATGGCCATAGCGCACGACGTGCGTACCTACATGCGGGCGCGGGCGATGAAAGAGTTAGAATTTTTTTGTTTGATGTGGCTTGGAATGGATTTATTGAACAACCTCC
>CAZLQN010000010.1:0-16788 GCA_964561735.1 Hadarchaeota archaeon (SeqCode)
ATTCATACCCCTCGGTGAGTTTTAGACCATATCCAGAGTTCAAGATCGCTGTTCCGAAGGGGAGTGACTGCCTCCCCAAGCTCGATATTGTGCATACTCACAGTCCTTTTTCGCTTGGAGTCTTCGGTTTGATGGTGGCAAAAAAACAGGTTGTGTCTCGCGTATCTACCTTTCACACTATGCTTCCTGAATATGTTCAATATCTCTCTAGGTTTGGAAAGGGGATCTTCAGGAGGATTGCGTGGAGTTATTGCAGGCTCTACTATAACAGATGCCACAAAGTCATCACTCCCAGCAATGCGTTGAAGAGAATTTTGTTGCAGCACCAAATCAAGAAGCCAATTACTATCGTGCCTACTGGTATCGATCTCAACTTCTTCAAGCCGATAGAAAAGAAAAAAGCTAGAAAAAAACTTGGCATCGGAGATGAGCGAGTTTTCCTAATGCTCGGTAGGCTTGGATTCGAGAAAAATGTTGACATCGTGCTTCGTGCGTTCAAAGATGTCGATGCAAAATTGATTATCGCCGGCAGGGGGCCCGCTGAGCGAGAACTCAAAAATATGAGGTTAGAGCTTGGTCTCCAGAAAAAAGTTTCCTTTAAGGGGTATGTTCCTGAAAAATTGAAACATATCTACTACTCAGCGGCGGACGCGTTTATAATAGCATCAACGAGTGAGACTCAAGCGATAGTCGTTGCAGAGGCCATGGCTTGTGGCACCCCCGTTATAGGTGCGAACTCGCTTGCGATCCCCGAAATAATAAACGATGGAGAAAATGGTTACCTCTTTGAACCAAGAAACTTTGAACAACTCTCAGAAATCTTGCAAATTTTTGAGTCATCCTCCAAAATGCGAAACGAAGCATTAAGGATAAGCCAACGATTCTCGATAAAAAAATGCACAGATAAGCTAGAAAAGTTCTACAGAAGTTTGTAAGTATAACTACTCATGCCGGATAATATCAAAATGCTTCAGCGTTACTTTTCTCCCTCTGAAAAGGTTGAAATATGCCTTTAGATACCTAACTAAGACTTTAAGATATCCCTCTTGTTTAAATCTTCTTGCCGAAGTATGCACATACAAATTTTTATCAATCATCACTTTCCCGTAATTCTTAATTCTTAACGACAGTTCCGTATCTTCTAGCATCGCCAAGCCCTCATTAAAACC
Source organism: Hadarchaeota archaeon (SeqCode) (assembly GCA_964561735.1). GTDB lineage: Archaea > Hadarchaeota > Hadarchaeia > Hadarchaeales > Hadarchaeaceae > DYFS01. Next base: position 1,170 of record CAZLQN010000010.1, read on the forward strand.
GCCCGCTGCCAAAAAAACGTCCCTTTTATATGCGCAGTTTGGCGTGCCTAGCTGATAAAAGCCGAAAAGGGCCGTGAGTCTATACCATAAATCAGAATTTATCTTGAACATTACGTTGTCCAACGGCCTCTGTCTTAGTGGCTTCCATACACCGCCGACTGCAACCACTCCCCACGCAGAGAAATTTTCAACAATTCTCTCTAACCAATTCTTTGGGACAATCGTGTCTGCGTCCGTGAAAGCTAAAATTTCTGCCGTAGATTTTTTTGCCGCAACGTTTCTGGCTGCACCAACAGTTGTCTTATGGGCGACGATAACATTTCTCGTGTATTTTTTAGCTTTTTCGACTGTCGCGTCGGTAGAGCCGCCATCCACCACGATTATCTCGAAAGTCTTATATGACTGATCCTTAAGTGAACGTAAACACGCTTCTATCGATTTCTCTTCGTTGAGAGTCGGGATGATAACTGATATTTTCACATTTTTTGCCATCGCTTTTCTCATCGACATCACAATATACTCATGTATGCGTCAATCAACTCGTCACCAATTCTTTCCAAGGAATGTTGCTGTGCTAGCATGTACGCGTTCTCGGCTAATCTTTTTCTTTCTTTTTCATTTTCTATAACGTGCTCCAGACACTTCCTAAATTCCTCATCGGTCTTCGCCTTCAAACAATTTCTCCCGTTTTTCAACCACCCCTCAAAAACCGGGAGGTCTCTAATTACCAATGGCTTTTTGCATGCGCCCGCTTCTAAGATTGCCATACCTTGGCTTTCGTTGAAAGTTGGGAAAAAGAATACATCGCCCGCGGAATGCGCCGCCACAATATCGCCCACATACCCAGTAAATCTAACATTGAGTGGGCATTGCTTCATGACTTTACGCGTGCCACCTGAGCAAAGAAGTCGATGCGGGATCGGACCAAACCAGAAGAAGTTTCCATTCATTTTTTTGGCGACATTTACAAACGTATTTATCCCCTTCCTAATAAAAACTTGGCCAACTGAATACGGAGTCACCCCCTCTATACTGAATTTTTCCCTATATCGCTCCCTCTTTTTCTCGGAGAACTGAAATTTTTCAAGGTCTACACCGTTACTGACTACACGTATGTTTTTCTTAGCGCCCAGCATTTTTTTTAATTGATGTTTTCTGAAAACGGAGGGAGTAATGATCAAATCCGCTTGGTTATAAAGATAAGGAAGATATTTCTCTAAAAAACGCGCCAAGAAATTACTTCCTCTGAAACTCTCTCTAAAATCATCTGGAAAAGTGTGCGCATGGATTACAACTTTTTTTCCATCTTTTTTGGCTTTTTTTGCAAAAACCAACGATTGTGGTCCAATCGTGTTTATGTCTAATATATCATATTTCTCGTTTGGATTACTCGTGATTTTTATGCCCGTATTCCGCAAAGCCTTTCTCTGATTTTCTGCGGAGGCCCCAATTCCGCTTATCTTTAGTTTGTCCCCCAATTCAAGATAAATACAAACTTTCATACTATCGCCGTTTGCGTGGCATTTGTTTTGATTCAGCTATCTCGCGCATGGGCTTAAAATTGGCTCCTTTTTTGCACAAATAATCTAAAAGCTTGTCGAGCCTTCTTAGCGCAGTCTCGCCGGTTGCAAATCTGCTGGCAAATCGGGCGCCTTTCATTTTTACCAATTCCCAGTTATGGAGACTTAAAACAGTAACTGGTAAGGCATTGATTAAAAACCTCCATATACGTGTTGAAAACGCCGCTGGTATTCGAAGGAAGAAAAGGGAGGGCAAGGTGTTTGGAAGTTCAATTAACTTCGAGGAACCAATCCCCTGACCCGGCTTATAGCTCACGCGCGAGGAATCGTAGAGGTAGCTAGCGCGCTCAAGCGCAGCAAACGTGCCGAGATTTGCTCTGAAGCGGGGCGCCCGAAATCCTACCGATGTCTGCCCAGTAATTTTAGTTAACATCTTCGTCGCATGTTGGATGATTTTGAATTGATCTTCAGCGCTCAAAATATTGAATTCTTCATGCGCGTAACTGTGGCAACCAATTTCATGTTCTTTAGATGCTTCGCGGATAAGTTCAGGGAATTTTTCGGCAGTTTGACCAGTAACGAAGAGTGTTGCCCGAATTTTATATCTAGACAATATATCTAACAGTGCAGGAAATCCTTTTTCCATCCCATCCCAGGTGTCGAGGAATGGTGGAATATCCTGCTCTACATCAACGGTGAACGCGACTTCGTGCATGTTTTTTTGCGTCCTCATACACTTCTATTGTTCGTTCAGCTATCCTGTCCCAGGTAAATTTTTCATGAACGGTCTTTAAGGCATTGGTCCGAATTTTTCGAGAAAACTTCTTGTCTGTTAGAACTTGGATAATCCCATTCGCTAGAGCATCCGCATCTGCAGGTTCGACCATAAATCCATTAAATTGATCGTTTACCATTTCTGGTATTCCGCCCACTCGTGTACATACGATAGGCGCACCCACTGCCATTGCCTCCGGCAGCACAAGGGGGGATGAATCTACAAGCGAGGGTAGAACAAAAACATCTGCTGCGGCTACCACTTCTGGCACCTTATTATGTAGAATCGGTCCCAACATCAACACCGATTTTTCGATTTTTAGACCTTTTATTTGTGCTAAAATTTTTTCTTTATCTGGGCCCCCACCTACGATAACAAGTTTTGCGCGCGGTATTGTTTCCAAGACATTTGAAAATGCTGTTATAAGGTATTTTGGGCCCTTCCTTTTTTCGACACGCATAACAGACACTATGAGCGGATCTGATCCGATTTTCAACCAAGCGCGCGCTTTAGAACCACTTATTTTTGAGTTAAATTTTGACACGTCGACTCCGTTTGGGATAATGGATATTTTGCTCTCGTCAATACCAAGCGATAAGTATAGGGCTTTCGCCGCTTGGCTTACTGCAATGAAACGATCTGCTCTTTTAGCGATTGCCTTTATTGGCTGATAAACCGCGCGCCATATCCCTTTAGCCAAATGTGAAGTGTGATTTGTCAAGACAGTTGGCAACCCCCATCTGTGCCCTGAGTAGATAGCGGTTAGCGCGAGTGGGGAATACATGTGCATGCCGTGGACAATGTCGTAGCCGCCATACTTGATGTGTTCATAGACGCCGCGAATCGCTTTTATTGACATGGTTTTTATTGGCCATTCCGTCTTTCCCTGCAAAAATACCCTACCCGGCATTCGTACAACTTTAATACCATTTATTTCCTGTTCATGGGGTTGCCCCGGATAAGAGCACGTTAGTACTGTGGGCTTAACACCCCGTTTTGCAAGCGCTTTACCCAACTCCATAACGTGCATAGGCGCACCGCTAAGATTAGGATAAAAATCGTCGATTGCCATTACTACGCGAATTTCAATCACCATTCAAAATAACAGCCGCAATAGATTAACTTTTGTGGCGTTAAACCAGTGACTTATTTGGTAACTCTAGGCAAAATATTAAAGACCAATCACAAGTTTAAAGTGATTTTATGAGAGTAGTCTTAAAAAAATGGCTGAAGGAAAATAAAGCGTACGTTGCAATTTGGCTTATCATGGGGCTAGTTACACTCGGATTGGTAGTTCACGAGCTGGGCGTTTATACACTTGTCGCGATCTTGCCATTCTTTCCGTTATTCGTTGTGGTTTTGATTAGGATGGCTCAGGAGGTAAGAAAATGATAATTGCACACATTGCAATTCCTCTGATTTTATGCAAATTATTTCCGCTAAATTTACTTGCATTACTTTTGGGCAGTGGAGCACCTAATTTTGATGCTATTCCAACCTTGATAAGAAAGAAAACACCAAAAAATGCTGTGACGGAATTCCATGCGGGTAGCATCCTTCACACGCCGATTTTCTATATAGTACTTCTTCCTGTTGTTTGGTATTTCTTCGGTTTATCGATTGGAATATCGTTCTCCTTAGGTGGGATAATCCATATTGTAATGGAGTGTCTGGATGAAAAGGGTAGAATGCTTCTCTATCCTTTCAATAAAAAATTCTACAGGATTTACGTGTTTCCGTACGATTTTTGGACATATTTAACAAGTAAGAAAACTTTGGCCCTTGAAACGACATTTACGGTTTTGTCAACCGTTCTTGTATTGTTCAAGTAGCACTACCGTGCCAAAACTTTGAATGTAAGGTAAGATAACGCCCCGGCCCCGGCTATTGTGCTGAATACAAACGATATTGCTCGTTCTATAAGCGCCGCGCTGAGCGCGATTTCAAATGGGGCACCAAAAATTAAGAATACAGAAACGAGCGCAGCGTCGACCGTACCCAAACCACCGGGGAGCAATGGCAATAGACCAACGATCCATGGCACAGTCGCCGCCAATGTTATCATGCTGATTGATGGGGTATAACCAAGTGCTCGAAAGATGATGAATAACCGGAGTACCGAAATTGTCCATATCGTTACCGAAAATAAAATTACTGTTACTACAATTGTCCGCCGGCTAACGATGGTTTGTGCATCTGTATAAAAGCGCGAGATGCCTCCGGTAATCCTCCTTGTTTTAGTCCCCTTTCTTATGCGTTTAATCAATCGTGTAACAAAACCGCCAACCCGTTTAGAAGCGAATTTATTGCGCGTGGCATGTGAGAATATTGACAGTAAAGCGATTTCTAATAAAACCACAATTATAATCGACGCAAGTGCTGCCCAAATTGGCGTTAATCCTAAGGCCATCGTCAGCCCAAATGTTACGAAAGAAAAATATACGGGAACATCGAGCACGAATTCAGTAATTATTGTTGCAAAGGAAGAGGCGAAAGGTACCTTCTGGGTTTTACTTAGAAGATAAGACCTACCAATTGGATCTCCGCCAGAGTACGTGAACGGTGTTACATTGTTGATGAACATCCCTCCGTATATTGTCAAAAATAAATCGCGAATGCGCACCTTGTGGCCAGCTGCAGACAGTGTTACACGCCAACGCAATGTCCAGACAATAGTGCCACCAACGTAAATTGCCAAAGCGGCAAGTACCAACAGGTAGTTTGCGCCCTGTAATGCATGAAGTATCCCGTATAAATTCTCTCGAGCAAGCAGAAAAAGTGCAAGAGCAGCGACCAAGATCACTAGGAGAAAAATTAGCAAAAATCTTTTTATGCGGATTTTTGGAATTTGTTTAACCACAGGTTTCCCCATTTAGTTTAGATAGGGACTGAAAAAGCTTTATTCATAGTTTGTGGTTATTGTTTGAACTTCAAAGCTTTAACGAAAGGGTGAACATCTACAATAGGTGTTGATGTGGTTAGAAAATCGATTAGTAAAGAACTGCTCGAAATATTGGCTTGTCCAGTCTGTAAAAAGGAGGTTGAGCTGAAAGGTGAGGAGCTTGTCTGCAAGGGATGCAGCAGACGTTACCGAATAGTCGACGGCATCCCTCATATGTTGCCTGATGAACTTCGTTAGCCGACCTCTATAGAAACTTGGATCTTGGAAAGTGGGTCGCGTAGGCGAGAGACAAGGTCCCGAGGTAAATCTGCAGCCGCTTTGTCCGCCCCTATAGCCAATGTGCGCCCACATTTGTATTCGCTTTTTCTTATCACGATGTCCGTCTTGTTGTTGAGAGCTAGATCAGGGTGCCCAGAACCGCTGACTACAGCGAGCGCATCTCCAACTTTGAAGGTTACTTTCACTGGGCGTCCAGCTCTGATCGATTCTTTGAGGGCACGATCGAGGTCAGCCACAGCCTTGTCTGCCGCGACGGCAACGATGCAATCCCCACGCGGCCCAACCTCACGATCTTTGGTGATCATCAACGTGGTCGGATGCGTCGCCTTTATCATCGGGTGCCCCCTAGCCGTTATCAGCTCAATTAATTTTCTCATGTTCCCATATCTCCTTAAAATCTGGGACAAAAATAGACATGGTTGAGATGTACGAGAAAGAACGCGAAGAGATGGTCGAGCGTTTAGTGAAGTGGGGCTACCTGATAAAGCGAGAAATCATCGCCGCATTCAAAAGAGTTCCTCGTCACGAATTCATGCCCGAAAACATTCGAGGTTATGCTTATGTCGACCAACCGTTGCCGATTGGGCAGGGGCAGACGATATCCGCGCCTAGCATGATCGCCATAATGCTGGAAGCGCTGGATTTAAAGAAAGGGCAAAAAGTTTTGGAGATAGGCGCTGGCTCCGGCTACAACGCGGCGTTGATCGCTGAAATAGTTGGTGATGAAGGGGAAGTTTTTACTATCGAACGAGTGTCGGAGCTAGCGGAGTTTGGAAAGAACAATCTTAAAAAGACCGGATATGGGCGAGTAAAAGTAATAGTCGGCGATGGCACGTGCGGCTATGGAAAAGAAGCGCCGTACGACAGAATTCTCGTCACTGCCTGCGCACCGGAGTTGCCAAAACCACTAGTCGAGCAGCTAAAGATAGGAGGGAAACTTGGGGCCCCCGTCGGCCAACATTATATGTTTCAGACATGGACGGTGGCCGAGAAACGCAGCGAGAAGGAGATAAACGTTCGCGAATTTGGAGGATGCTCGTTCGTTCCGCTACTCGGCAAATATGGGTGGAAAGAAAAATAGGTGTTAACGCTTAAACCATTGCTCTAGCTTGATCTGCTCGCGCTCGCCTTTTCCTTTTGTCAGGCGGTCTATGGCGCCTTGGACCCGAGACTCGGAAAAATCGTGCTCGCCGCACAGAAATTCCTTGATCTCCGCTTCGTCCGGTTCGCCCCACTTTACCTTGTACTTGCCGGTGACCGTCGGCTTCAGGAAAATCTCCCTAACTTCCAGCGGGTCGACCTCAAATTTGTCGGCTAGCTCGGTCCGCAGGATATTTTCCATCGAACCGTGCTTCTTCATAAGTTCGAGCGCTTTTTTGGGCCCGATTCCTTTTATCCCCTCGTTGTAGTCGGTGCCGATGAGGATGCCAATGTCGACGAGTTGTTCTCTAGTTACGCCGAGCTCCTTCAGCATGGTCTGGAGCTCCATCAACTCGGGCGAGACTTCCACGTACACATCTTTCCTTGGAAGTTTTCGTCTCCCCGTGATCGCGAGGTTTCGCACCAAGAGCGGCGCGCCGAATAACAAGCTATCAAAATCTTGGCTCCCAGCAGCCCACGCATCGCCACGCTGGACTAGGTTTGCCGCTTGAGCTTCACCCTCGCATGGAGCTTGGACCCAGGGCACACCCATACCATCCAAGAGTTTCTTAGAGCTGGATATCATCTCATCCGTCAATCGTCCTGCACGCTGTGCGTATTTTCGCGCTCCTTCGACATCGCCGGCCTCGAGCGCGGCCGTCCACTCCTTTGCTGCTTCTTTCCTTAGCTCGATCCTCTCCTTAACCGTGCGCCGCTTCAGCTTTGGTGGCTCGCCGTCGAACACATAGATGGGACGGATCCCGAGTTCTACGAGGTTGGTGGTCCTATAAAAAAGTCCTGAGAGATGGGATGTGACCCTACCCTTTGAGTCTTTGAGCGGCTGCCCGTCGCGTTGTCGTATGATGGCTAAAAATTGATAGAGCGAGTTCATGGCGTCGATCGCTACTATCCTGCCGCTCAGCTGCTTGAGCTCAATTTTTGTTTTTAGCACTATGTCGCCGAGTTGGACGCCCATCCGACCACAATTCTAAATATATAGAGGCAAAGTTTATAACTTTCCAAAAAATTTAGCTCAGAGAAGCTAAGACGCAGGCGCACCCTTCTCGCTCGGCAGTTTCCTCAGCACGGTTATCGGGATCGCATCTTTCTCAAACTCCAAAAGTGCGATGTCTATCGGATCCGTAGTGTTTTCTTTGAGTTCTATCAGCACCGGGGCGCCCATGGATATCTGGAGCGCCCTAGCGCCTATTATCCGGGCCTTTTCAAAGCGAGTATATTTTCTCGGAAATATGGATAGGCCCCCTACATCATTTCCATGCCTGCTCCAGCGCCTGGGCCTGGAGGACCTCTCTCCCTCTCGAGCTTACCCGCGGCGATGACGTCGTCGATGCGCAGGATCATCTCCGCAGCCTCGCTTGCCGATTTGATCGCTTGGGTCTTCACTCGGAGGGGTTCGACGATGCCGAGCTTTGAAGTGTCAGTGATTTTTCCGCTGAAGACATCTAGTCCTACTACTACGCCATTCGCCTTATCGTGGGCTGCGCGGAGTTGGACGAGGATATCGATTGGATCTAATCCAGCGTTCTCCGCCAATGTTCGTGGTATTATCTCGACGGCGTCCGCAAAAGCATTGATGGCGAGCGACTCCCGGCCACCGACGGTTTCAGCGTACTCCCGCAGCTGCTTGGCTAGCTCCACTTCAGGGGCCCCACCACCGGCGACCATCTTACCGTCTTCGATAGCCGCAGATATCACGGAGATGCCGTCATGCACAGCGCGTTCTACTTCATCGACGACGTGTTCGGTCCCACCGCGGACCAGCAGGCTCACCGCTTTTGGATCTTTACAACCCTCGACGAAAATCATCTCGTCCCCAGCCACCTTGCGCTCCTCCACGAGATCCGCGCGACCGAGGTCACCGACGGTCAAGTCCTTGACACTTGTGACTATCTTGCCGCCCGTTGCGCGGGCTAGCTTATCCATATCAGATTCCTTGACCCTCCGCGCTGCAAGGATTCCCGCTTTTGCGAGGAAGTGTTGAACCATGTCGTCTATCCCTTTTTGACATAACACGACGTTTGCACCGGATTTGCTTATTTGCTCGACCATCTTGCGTAGCATCTGCTCCTCTTCGGCGAGGAAGGCTTTCAGCTGCTCTGGATCGGTTATGTTGATTTTGGCATCGGTCTCCGTCTTCTCTACCTCAAGCGCAAAGTTCAACAGAGCTATCTTTGTTTTTTCCACGCGCTTCGGCATCCCAGAATGTACTCGCTCCTTGTCGAGGATGATGCCTTTTATGAGCTGTGAGTCAGCGGAGCTCCCACCGCTCTTCTTCTCGACTTTGATGTTGTCTATGTCGGCGACGATTTTGTCGTCCTCCTCCTCGACGATCTGTCTGACGGCTTGGACACAAAGCTCGGCGAGTTTATCGCCCTTCGTCTCAGTGCCCTTGCTGCTCATCGATGTCATCGCGATCTGCTTGAGAACTTTCTCATCATCTTTGTTCACTTTTATCGCCATCTTGTCCAAGATTTCTTGAGCCTTCTCCGCGGCTCGACTGTAGCCAGTTGCGATGACGGTTGCGTGGATGTCCTGATCGAGCAGATCCTCAGCCTTCTTCAGTAGTTCGCCAGCCAACACGACAGCGGTAGTTGTCCCATCGCCGACCTCATCTTCCTGCGTCTTCGCTATCTCTACCATCATTTTTGCGGCGGGGTGCTCTACATCCATCTCCGTCAAAATTGTGACGCCGTCGTTTGTTATCACGACGTCTCCCATATTGTCGACGAGCATCTTGTCCATGCCGCGCGGCCCGAGCGTCGTGCGCACGGCCTCTGCGATTATCCTCGCCGCGGTGATGTTCATGCGCTGGGCATCTCGGCCCATGTACCTACTGAACTTTTCTGGCAACACCAATATCGGCGTGCCACCTAATTGACTTGCCATGTTATCCCTCCCTAAAGGTCAGTAAAATTTACTAACTTATATCAGCGGAGACTGCTTTTTAAGTTTTACTTTTGCTCTTTGTTTTACTTATTGGAACGCCAAGCTTTTTCTCTACTATTGGCCTGTGAATAGAGTTCATGGTGCAGAACGGTATCAGGCGCCCATCTGGCACGGCGTAGTGGATACCACATCGCTCAACTCTCTCAAGGTCGAAGTTATATGTATCCATGAAATGCATGCACCCGATCATCAAAGCTCTCTCGTGGAACTCCGTGATGGCCGAATAATCACCGGTTCGAATCACGTTGAGTATTATCTTCAGCAAATTGAGGCCTTTAGGCGCCTTTCTCATGTCGATGGTGCCCGGCACGTCCTTGAGCGCCTTCGCGATAACTTTCGTCTTGGCGCCAACCCCGCCACGCTGGAGTTCTTCTGCATATTTGTCCAAGAGTTCGAACAGCTTCTCGACGTTAACGAACCTAGTTATAGAGATTATCTTGCCATCGTCAGCGAAGACGTAGGTTGCAGCACCGCAGTGCTCATGGGTCGTGAACTCCACATAGCTCTTACCCTTGTACGCCTCGACGAAGTTGGAGATCGGCGCCACGCACGGGACGGGGTAGAAATCAGAGGCAGCGATTTGCCCGCCGGTCTGCTTCTCGACGGCTTTCAGAAAGTCAGGGATGGTTATCCTCCATTTAGCCCGGTCCTTTTGGGAGATTCGCCCGGCAAACGACACGGGTTGCACGTTGATGCATTTGATGACGTCAAGGTTTTTAATCGCGAACTTGATGATGTCGCCGAGCTGATGATCGTTGACGCCTTTGACCAGGGTCACGACGAGCACGACGCTTTTTAGGCCAGCCTTTCGGCAGTTTTCAATGGCTTTCAGCTTATACTTGAGGACATCCTGTCCCCGCGTGATTTTGTATGGCTCAGGCGTAACCCCGTCGAATTGGAGGTAGATCGTGCTCACACCTGCATCCACAAGCTTCTTCACGAAATCAAAGTCTTGGGCGAGGCGCAGACCGTTAGAGTTCACCTCTACGTGTGGAAATCCGGCTTCCTTGGCGGCGCGTATGATGTCTGGAAGATCATCGCGGAGGGTCGGTTCGCCGCCCGAAAGTTGTAACCCAGGTGCTGGCACCGGCTTGTTTTCTCGGAGGTTGTATATCATCGTGACGATTTGTTCGAACGTGGGCTCATAGACATAGCCAGCGGCCGCAGCATTCGCGAAGCATATCGGGCAGCGCATGTTGCATCGGTTGGTGACATCGATTATCCCCAAAATTGTGTGTGATTTGTGGTTTGGGCAGATGCCACAGTCAAATGGGCAACCTTTTTCCTCTTTGGTGCGAGGGTTTTCGATGCCTTTGCCGACTCGGGCGAACTTCTGGGCCCGTTTGTACATCTGGGCATCGGACCAGTAAACGTCTTCAAAGCTACCGTGCTTCGGGCACTTCTTTCTAATAAGTGCTTTGCCGTCCTTCTCGACCACTTCTGCATCTACCACTTTCATACACTCGGGACAGAGACTTTTCGTCTTTTTGAGCAGTTTTTCCGCCATTTCAATCATTCACCACTGAAAGGAGCGAATACTTAAGAGTTATTCAACTTCTCTTGATATTAGGGTTATCAAACCCACTTTAAAAAGGTGGCGAGGTTGAACGAAGTAATTGATATAATTGGCTCAGCGCTCTGGTTTATTCTACCGGCTTACTTCGCAAACGCTACGCCGGTCGTGCTCGGCGGGGGGCGGCCTCTGGACGGCGGGAGGTGCCTTGGAGATGGGCGCCGCATTTTCGGTGATGGAAAGACAGTTCGCGGATTTGTGGCTGGTTTGGTAGCTGGCACTACAATAGGTCTGCTTCAGGGCATTGCCAAGGGCCCACTCTCGCATTATCTCTCGCTCGGCTTTCTACTCGCCTTGGGGGCGTTGCTCGGCGATCTGATGGGGAGCTTCATCAAACGCCGCTTGGGGATCGAAAGGGGTGGGGCTCTGCCGGGGTTGGATCAGCTGGGCTTTGTCATCATAGCGTTGCTCCTCGCCAGCCCGGTCGAAGTGCCAAGCTGGCAGGCGATAGTTGCAATATTTCTGATAACCCCAGCGCTACACCTGGCTACAAATTTTATAGGCTACAAGCTGGGGCTCAAAGGCAGGCCTTACTAATGCTGCCCTTTGACGTGCATCTCTTCCCAGGGGAAAACTATCCACTTGTCTGTTTCAAAAACGAAGAAATCGGGTTTGAATGTGGAGTGCGGCTTCATGGCGATGGTCGCGACTTTGACCTCTTTTGCACCTTTTCGCTTGATGTGTTTAACCACGAATTCTAAAGTCGTCCCCGTGTCTGCGACGTCATCCACAACGAGCACCTTACCCTTTAGCCGCCCGACATCCGCGAGCAGCTCGGGTTTCTTCCTCTGCAGGTTCACGCCTTTATAGTACCTGACGTGGATGATGCGGAGCGTCTTGTCGCCCATGAGGTGCGAGAGCCGCACAGCTGGAAAAAGGCCACCTCGCGCAACCCCGACGATGATATCTGGGTCGTACTTTTGTCTCAGGGTGTTTGCCAGCGAACCTACAGCTTTATCAAATTCATGCCAGCCCATCGAGATAATTTCCATCAAAACACCTGGGGAATAAATTCAAAAGGGCGCTCATAAAAAGATTGCTATGGAGATGACATGGGTAAAGTAGCGACGGCGTGTGCGATATGCGGGCGGGTTACCATAGATGTCTACAGATGCGGGATCTGCGGTGCGACGGTATGTTCGAGTTGTTTTGCCCGCGACGTTAACGTTTGCGCGCGTTGCATGCGGCGTGGCCTGTGGGTTGGTGACCGCGGTCCAGGCGAACGCGAGCTGTGAGATTTTTTGTTACACGTGTAACAAACAAAATGGTGGTCGCTTGCTTACGAAAGAAACGCTTGAACAGGTCGAAGGGCTTCTCGATGAGTTGAGGGAGTGTTCCAGCGATGGTGTGCCTATCCTTGTCGAGGGGGTAGATGATGAAAGGGCCCTACGCAAGCTAGATGTTAAAGAAAAGATTTTCAGGATATCGAGTGGAAGCAAAACCTTGTTAAATTTCTTGGAGAATTTGGCGGGTTTCGAACAAATCATCATCTTAACTGATTTCGATCGCACTGGGGACAAACTCGCGAAATTTTGTGCTGAGCACTTGAAAAGACTCGGCGTCGAACCGATTACTGATATACGTGAAAAACTGAAGGCGCTGTTGCGCAAGGATGTTAAAGATATCCAAGGACTCGCCGGATTCCTGCGTCACCAACCGCTCGTCCAGCGTGGAGTAAAAACAGATTTATTAACCAAATAGCATCTGTTTTGTGTATGACGAAGACATACGATTTATTTGGGATAGGAACTGCGCTTGTGGATTATTTTGTCAAATCAAATGACGATTTTTTGGTGAAAAACAGTTTGATAAAAGGCGCCACCAATTTTCTGCCCCGCGAAAAACTCGATGAGCTGCATTCCAAGGTTTCGGGTTCTATTTTCACGTGCCTTCCGGGCGACAATGCTCGGAACGTCTGTGAGGGGGTTTCTTTTCTAAGAGGTAGGACCGCCTACGCGAGCAGCATAGGAGAGGATGAAGCAGGTAAGATCTTCGAGAGCAGCTTGCGCGTCCAACATATTGACTCATTTTTGGAAAAAAGGCAAGGCAACACAGGAAAAATTCTTGCTTTTATCACGCCTGACCACGAGCGCACATTCGCAGCGGATCTTGGAAACAGCAGAGATTATGACGTGCTCCCCACAAAGGGAATAAAAAACTCGAATTTTCTCTACCTTACATCGATAATGTTTCTCACAAAGGGAAAGATGGCGCAAAGCGCCCGTAACGCGATTGAATTTGCAAAGGAAAATAACTTGCGCGTATCGTTGTCGCTAGAAAGCCCGCCAATAATCAACAAAAACAAAGATGAATTGCGCAGGATTATCCCTCGCGCAGACATATTGTTTGCAAACGAAGAAGAATTAGAGGCACTCGTCGGTTCAAAGGAAGATGAAGTAGCGCTTGACCTAGCTGAAGAAACAGATATAATTTGTCTTAAAAGAGGAATGAAGGGTTCAACCATATTTTCAGATGGTGAGAAATTTTCAATTCCATGCTATTCCGTAAAAGTCGTGGATACAACAGGAGCAGGGGACTTTTACGCGGCAGGGGTCCTCTTCGGCCTCAGTAAGGGAAAAACTGTCGAAGAAGCTGGCCACATTGGTGCAAAGTTAGCGGGGAAAGTAGTGGGGCAGTTCGGGGCGACCTTGCACTAAACCGAATACTAGTTGAGGGCATCTTTTTAAAAATCGCTTTTAAATTTCTTCCCGCCGGTAGGGCCGCCCCACGCTTTTTGGGAATCTCCGCCTGCCTATCACAACAGTGACCGCCACCAAGGTGGCGATGTAAGGGATCATCATTATGAACTTGTCAAAACCGGGTGGAATGATGGGTATGAGCTGTGGGGTGGCCTTTATCCACGTGCTCAGGCCTGCACAAAAGCCAAAGAGTGCAGCAGCACCAAGGGCTGAAATGGGTTCCAACCCGCTGAACACAACGCAGGCAAGCGCGATGAAACCCCGCCCAGCTGGCAAGTCTTTGGTTGTCATACCGACCCAATCGAGGCTCATGAATGCCCCAGCTAGGCCCGCCAACGTGGCGCCAAAGATGCATGCCAAGAGCCTGAGCCGAAAAACGTTGACCCCAGAAGCATCAACCGCTCCTGGATTTTCCCCTGCTGCCCTCAGCCGGACCCCCCAAGTTGTTTTATAAAAAACGAAGTGGATCACAAGAGCCAATGCTATAGTGAGTGGGATGAACCAACTCAAGCCCCCCCAAGGCGTGGATATGCGGGGTACCCCCAAACCCGGCGAAAGCATGTGGACGCCAGGTACCCAGGTGGTCCAAATGCCGAAGGCGACAAATCCGACGGCAAAGAGGTTGATGCCCATTCCGCTGATTATCTGGTCCCCCTTTGCATAGATGCTTATCAGACCGTGAATTAGCCCGGTCAACACGCCCACCACCGCCCCAACGAAGACCCCTATGGCCCAGTTCCCTGAACGCTCGGCGCCGAAAACCGCAGCGAAAGAGCTCAGCAGCAATATACCCTCTAGGCCTATGTTGATCGTGCCGGCCCTCTCGTTAACAACCTCACCAATTGCTACCAATCCAAGCGGAACCATGGCATCCAACGAGATCATTATAAGGCTGGGTACCTCCAGCCCAGCCGACTGCATAACATAGAAAATTACGACAACACTCATCAAGAGAATAATTCCCAAAACCCACTTTCTTCGGATCTTGGCTCTGAAAGCATCAATGAATGCTATAAGCGATAGACCGAACGCAAAGACGGCGAGAACAAACATTATTTCTTCAAGGGATATCATCTAGATCTCCTTTTAATCGTCAATCATCGCGACGATCTCCCTTTGATTTTTCTTCTGATGATATCCAACAGCTCGGGGATAGCGACACTTATCACGATAATACCAATTACGATATCCACGATCTCCAATGGAATATGGGCGTATATCTGCATGGCCCTTTTTCCCGACCACAGCCCACCGAAGAATACAGCGGAGAATATCATGCCCAATGGGTGATTCCTGCCGATCAAGGCGACCGCGATCCCCGCGAAGCCATAGCCCATGATATTTGAGAGTTCTGTGAAAACGGCGTAGTCCGGAGGAACGCCCATGACCAAAGCGCCACCCGCCAGACCAGCAGCCAATCCCCCAATAATAAAGCCGATCATCATGGCGCGTCCCGGATTTATTCCCATATAATGAGCGGACTCTTGGTCAAAGCCGACGGCCCTTATTTTAGTGCCGAGCCTTGTGTACCACATAATAAAGTAGACGATGATCGCAAATAGAATGGCTACGAATATGGCCGCGCTCAAAGTGCCGAATAGGAGGGGGAAGCGAGAGCTCGATTGGATCTGTATCGATGTATGGGTTCCCGGTTTTAGGAGGGGCCCTAACACCAGATACAAACAGAGGTAAAATGCTATCCAATTCAACATGATCGTCGAAACGACCTCGTGGACCCCTTTTTTGACCTTGAGGATGGCGACG
>CAZLQN010000011.1:0-15490 GCA_964561735.1 Hadarchaeota archaeon (SeqCode)
CGCCGAAAAATCGAAGTCCGAGAAAATCAACGGGAGCGATCACGCCGTCCAAAATATCCTTCCGCAGTTACCTGAACAACTGGGCCATCGTCGGTGACATGAAATGGACAAGCTGGCAGGTGACAAGCACAACACAGGATCCGTATGACAACAACGCTCGAAATTTGCGTGTCAAGTTCACGAGCGAAGAATCCAACCCGTTCGGTGGCGGGAAAATAACTCGGACAATGAACCTGACGTTCGAAGTGGTGCTGGAAAACGGGGAGTGGCTGTGGGACGCGGGGCTCTCCCTGGTTTTATCGGGTTAAAGGATCCGTTGCTTAGGCTAACGGGGATGTTTAGCTCGTCGCGAGGGTTCGAAAATCCGGCAGGACTGGGGGGGAGTTAGTTCCCGACTATTCGCATGGTCAGGGGGGCCCAAGCTCCGAAGGACGTGACGAGCGTGCTGCTATCTGTCTCGCCTCGGCGACTTGCTTCGGAGCTGCGGTCGACCACAAACAAATAAACAAACAAACATCCCTGGGTAACTCGGCGGGAAAAAAAACACGGATCGGATACCCTCGTCTCGAGCGGAGCGAGAGAAAAGAAAAAAAAAGAGAAAATGTTTGGCTAGTGCTCGCGCTTGGCTGGGCGGGGGGTGCCATATTCCTTCAACGAAGAAGGGCTTCACGCGCGCGACGAAAACCTCATCATAATTTTTTGGCTTCAATCGTAATGTAGTAGATACACTTTTCATTCCATCTTTGATTAATTCGAGAAGTTTTAGATAATACTCTCGCGTACATTCGGCGCATTTCCCCTTGAGTTTTCGTTGTTTTTGCGCTAGATCATCGAGAGGTTTTGGGTCGTGTGGGTTCGCTAGCAGTTTGTCCCAAGTTTCATCGACGAGTTCGTGCATCCTCCCATCGACGCATTTCTTGCACTCTTTTGTATCGCTTTTTGAATAGAGGGTTCGATCGAGCGCGAGCTGTTTGAGCGAAGAAAAAGTTTTCGCGAGTTTGGATACATCACGCGAGCAATAAATACGAGAATAGGCACGACGGAGAGCAACTCGGTCAAGGTCTCCTTCTACGTCAAGACGATCGAAGACACAGATGCGGCAGCGTTCGTCGAGGAGGGTACTGGTCGCTGGGCAAGCGTGGCAATCGAATTCTGCCACGCTCAATGGTCCAGGATGTTTGATATCTACATTTAGTGGACCGAAGCCCCGGCCCTCTTTTTTCTTAGAGAAAAACCGTTTCACCGTATCTCCTAAAAAAGAATTGTCCATCTATCTTATAAACACAAACTACACTTTTTGCTTTAGATGAAGCCCAAAGACATTCGGGAGGCATTGCGCGGCGAGTTGATGGATGAGGAGTTAGCGCAGCTTAGAGCGTTCGACATCGTTGGCGATGTGGCTGTCATAAAAATTCCTGAAAAACTTTTGCCTAAAAAGCTTGCGATCGGGCGAGCGCTGATGCAGGTGCATACCCGTCTCCGAACGGTGCTGAACCAGGTGGGCCCCGTCGGCGGAGAATTTCGCACGAGGGAGCTCGAGGTGATCGCAGGCGAGCCATCGATGGAAGCGACGCACCACGAGAGCGGCTGCACATTCAAGACAGATCTGGCGCAGGTTTATTTTTCCCCTCGCTTGGCGTACGAGCGCTTGCGCATAGCGAAGCTCGTGAGGCCGGGCGAAGTGGTCACAAATTTGTTCGCCGGGGTCGGCTGTTATTCAATTGTGATAGCGAGACTGAGTGGGGCCACGAAAATATACTCGATCGACAAAAATCCAGTGGCCATTAAATATATGAAAGAAAACATCAGGATAAACAAAGTCGGCGATCGCGTGGTCCCGATTTTAGGTGACGCGCGCGATGTCGTTGAAAAACAACTCGTGGGAAAATCCGACCGCGTGATAATGCCTTTGCCTGAGTTGGCCAGAAAATTTTTTGATGTGGCGTTGCGCGCGCTCAAGCCAACAGGAGGAATAATTCACTTCTACGATTTCGGAGAAGCTCCTGACATCTTTTCTCCATCGCTCGACTTCGCTCGACAGGCCGCGGCTGAAAAAAATTTTGTTGTTGAGCTGTTGAGTAGCCGTGCGATTCGATCTTACGCGCCGCGCTGTCATCACATAGTTCTTGACCTCTCAATCTCAAAAAAATAGCTTATTTTTGTTTAATCCAAATTTTGGTGGCTCCAAAATCAATTTTTTTTCGTATCAAAGCGTATATTTAACAGAAAGGCTTAAATAGGGCTTGAAATGAGGATTAATGGCAATAGGTGGTCTAAAATGGTCGAAATTCCCCTTACAACGGTCGCCCGGATCATGAGAAAAGCAGGCGCGAAAAGGGTCGGTCAGGACGCCGCTCGCGCGATGGCCGAGCTCGTCGAGGAGCGCGCACTCGTGATCGCAGGGGAGGCTGTCAAGCTCGCTGAGCATGCTGGTCGAAGGACCGTTCGCGATGTGGACATCAGGCTAGCTACCAAGAAACATATCTAAGCTCGACGGACAGTTATTCGATCGCCCGTCTCGGTTCTGCGGAATTTTTCTACTCCACTTGGTATGCGTGCGAAAGTGTTGACCGCGCTTATCGGCTGGGACTTTCCGAAGAAGATGCAGAACCCCGGGCCATTCGGCCAGTAGGAGACATCGCCCGCGGTGGTTTTTGGCGTAGAATTTTCGTGAGGGATTTTTACAGGGATTTCAAAGTAAACTTCCTCCTTCCAAATCTCGAGCTCGGCTTTGAATGGTAGAACCGCCCAAATCGCCTCGCAAGTCTTGGGGCGCTCTTTCTCAAGCAACTCAGCCTCGACTTTGAAATCCTTGCAAGCGATGATAATCTTCCTAACCATTTGCTCATCCAATTCTTGCTTAGCTGATCGCTCTTTTTAACATTGTTTCAGACCAATGAACCCCTTCATTATCCATGTCGGCAAATCCTTCACGAAGTTAGCCTGTCAGGGGCTGTGCGTCCAGTTAAGTATTTAACTGCAATCCATGAGGCTATCGTTGGAGGCCAGGTAAGTGAAAGAAAAAGGAGTAACTACATCCGTAATAGTAATGGTAATCGTCGCGGTCGTTGCCGTGGCGGGCGTCGGCGGGTACTTGTTAATAAAACTTAAAGGAGAGGCTGTGCAAGGATTGCAAATAGTGTTAAAGGACCAAGGCATACCGGAAGTCAAGTATCTCCAACCGACTATCACGGGAATCCAACTGCAGAATCAAAATGGGGAGTGGATAACAATTTGGAGCAATCCGGAAGGGGAAACCGTGAGACTAACTGCTGACGGTGCTGAGGTGGTGTTGGACACCGTAAGTTTAGAAGCCGGAACTTATGTGGGGACAAGACTGCTGGTTAGCACAATAGACGTGGAGGTCGATGTAAACAGGGATGGGGACACCTTGGATGAAAACGTGGAGATAGTCCTGCCTGAAAACGTCCCGCCGCCGCCAGGAATGGAAGAGTCTGAGTACATTAAGGCGATGGCAGATCAGATTACGCCGAGAAAAGATCAAATAGATAATCTCACGGCCAGAATGGAGGAACTACGCACGCAGATAGAGGACCCAGCAACTGAAAATGAGGAGCGCCAAAGTCTGATTGCTGAGGCCGCCGCAACCAAGGCACAGATAGATGGGCTAGTGGAAGAGGTAGAGGGGCTAATGAATCAAATAAAAGAGTTGACTGGAGGAACGGAACCTCCCAGGAGAGAGAATGGATATATTTACACGGGGAACTACTTGGACGAGAAGCTTACCGCGATCCCACTCAATAACATCGTTCCTGTTGTGTGGGAAGAAAACTTTGTCTACGGCGGAAGCGGTGGAACGATTTTATACGATCTTACGTTGTACCCACTGAAGCTGAAGCAAGAGCAGATATCGGTAAAAGTCTCCACGATAACTTAGGTTGTATCAAACAGATTTTAGGTTCAACCAATCCCAAAGTCAAATTGTTTTGGCCTTATAAACCCCCTTCACCCAAAGCTTCGGCGGGGTGGGTGGGCATAAAAGAATTTGGTGCTGTATGCGATGCGAGCGTGCTCGTCGATCGCGGGAGTTTCGAGAGGGCGCAGCATTTGTTTGATGGCGGCAGCTTGCATCTGCCTTCGTCGACGTACTCTTGGTTGGCTCGTGATAAGCTGATAGGTGTCAGGGGAAAAGTGATAGGCTACAGCTTGGTGAGTCAGTTCGTGCGAGATGGAAAGTTGCTGGTCACATTTTTGCCCGAGCTCTACGATGAGATTTCACGCCGTTTACTTTTCGACGTCGAGCGCGAGGTACCTTTGACAGATCTACGAGCGTCGCTCCTCGCCACACATTTGAAGCTGCCACTGCTGACTTTCGACGATGGGCTATTGGAGAGGATGCGTCAGCACATCGGTGCGCATTTGCTATGGCAGCTCGACGCGCACGCAGATTGGCCGGCGATAAGAGAGGCGCTCGAGCTTTACAGGGAGTTGGCGAGCGATGTGGGAAGTTATCTGCACAACAACATCGAAGACACTGAAACATTTGAGAATTTGTCAAGCGAGCTTAGGAGGTGCCGCGGAGAGAACCTGCAGGCGGTGACCGAGGCCGTAAGGAGGCTGAGCCAGGCGCGGACAAATCCTGGCGTAATTAGTTTCAAATACGTCGCTCTGGATTTGATGCCCGTCGTTCGAGGCTACGTTGAGCAGCACGTGCTTCAATCGGAGGTCGTGCGCGAGCTATGTGAAAGAGTGCTTCTGCTTATAGCTAATCCGAAGTGAATAATTGGAGGTGAAAGCATGGAGAGACAAATAGGAGAGAGGGCCGAGATGGAACGCGTAGGTTACGTCAGGAAGACGAGGGCAGGAAAGGCGATTAAAATATTCGTGAACAAAAATCTCGTCGGGCTTGTGTCGTTGAAAGAACTGGCGTCATTCCTGGCGGGCAAGAAGCATTACGCGACCGTCGTCGTGCCGACTGCCAAGTAATTGTAGATGGGTCAGCTCAGACGCTGGCCCACTTTTTATTTTTATAGCCGAGATTTATACTCACGTTGCTAGAGATTAAGGAAAGATTAAGAGTTCTTAGATGAATCTATAAAAAGATGTAAATTCGGTATCAAGGAGCATAAATCATATGAAAATTGGCGTAATGAATTCCCCCCGAAATAATCTCTTAAAAGAGATCAAATGGATTTCTGAAAATGGATTTGATTTTATAGACTTGACAATAGAGCCACTTGAAGCATATAAAATTGATGTTAAAAAAATTAAAGAAGCTTTAAGAGATTTTTGCTTAGAGGCAATTGGTCACACAAATCCTTTTTTACCTTCTATTCTGCCAATTCAATCGATCAGAAAAGTTTGCTTAGATGAATTTAAAAAATATATAGATATTTTCAACAAACTCGGGATAGAGTTAGTAAATATTCATCCATTTTACGAAGCACCTTTATTATCTGATGAAGATAAAATAAAGGCAAACATCCAATTTCTTAGACAGGTAAATGCGCTTTGTAAATCGAAGAAAATTACTTTGATGCTTGAAAATTATATAAAACCATTTGATAGTCCAGAAGTTTTTGCGAGAATACTCAAAGAAGTTTCATATTTAAAAATTCATTTAGATGTTAGTCATTGTAATATCAATCAAGAAAAAAATTTAACAGAAGCATTTTTTAAAAAATTTGGAGATAAAATAGTTCATCTTCATTTTTCTGATAATAAAGGAAAAGCCGATGATCATCTCCCACTTGGTTGTGGAAATATAGAATGGGAAAAAATAATAAAGATAATAAAGAAGTTTAAATTCGATAGGACTATAACTTTAGAAGTTTTCTCTCCGGACAGAGATTATCTTTTGTTGAGCAGAGATAAACTAAAAAATTGGTGGAAATAGCGTTAAGTGAACACAGTTACATGAACGCCTTCGCATCTTCCTTCGCGCGGTTGTTGCGCCTTTCGAAATCTCGCGCCGCATCCTCCAAGCTGATGCCGTGCGTCGACTCGTGAGAGCGCCTCTTGCGTATCTTAACAAAAATCGGATAATTCACGGCCTCACCAACTATCAGCGCCTCCCCCACCGGCAACGATGATATCATCTCAGCTACTTCGCTTGTTATACATTCGGATGACTGCTTGATGTGGTCCAGGTCATATGGGTTCGTCACGCGCAGGATGATGTTCGTGTTCGCCTGAGATAGCACCGTCGTCGAGAGCCTCACGGGGCGCTGGCTTATCAGGATCAGCGAGGCGTAGAACTTGCGCCCCTCGCGCGCGATCGTCTCGATTATCCCTTTTGATATCGCCGTGCCCTCTGGGCAGAACTGGTGCGCTTCTTCCAAGCAGAGCACGAAGGGTGGAACGCGATGATTTTTGCGCGCGTTGAACAACCGCCGCGCCATGTAAGCTATCAACATCTGCTTCTTGCGCAGGCTCACAATGTCGCTCAGGTCAACTATCACCGCCTCCCCAGGCTCGACCGCGCTCTCCCAATTGGGATTATCAACATTTTCAAAGATGCCCAGCGATCGGAGGTCGAAGAGCCAACCGAGCAAAGCCTGCTGGAGCTGCTTGTGGAGTTCGCCGTTTTGCTCTATTTTCTCGATTACCTCGTCCAACCCGAAAGGTCCCTTGCCGGAGTGCATCTCCCTGCGTAGCTCATCGAGCACGCGCTGGAGTTCCCGCACTTGGACCTCGGTGATTTCGGACAAAAATTCTTTGAACTGGTGAGCGTTCATGTTCGGCACGCCGATGCGGAGTTCATGCCCACGAATGATTGAAACGTGGCCGGAATAATCGGCTTCTCCACCTTTCTCTGCCAAACTCGAGTACTCGCCGTGCACATCTACAACTATGACCCCGACACGTCCTTTCTCCGGCGGACGCTCGAGCAGCCCTTCTATTATCACCGATGCGCTGTAGGATTTTCCGCCGCCGCTCATTGAGAGGATGGCGATGTGCTTGCGCAGGAGCTTCGTCAGGTCCAGTTTGACTGGGAGGTCATGATATCGCAGCTTGCCGATTTCGATTCCGCCATCATGGTCAAGACCGAGGAAGCGCGAGAGCGTCCCCACTTCAGCTTCGTACACCTTCTGCCCCGGTGACGGTGGGAAGCTCGTCCTCTCCAAGCCGCCGTCAGCTTGGATGCCAACGACGCGAGCGTCCGCGATGATATACTCCCAACGATCGGCTGGAAAGATCGATGTGAACGTCTTGCCGCCCCGCTCGTACTCCTTGACGGACTCGGCTCGCATGAAGTATCGATTCGTCTTGATGACGTTGACAACCGAGGCGATCATCTTGCCCTCTTCCGTCTCAAGCTCTACGAATTGGCCACGCCGTACAGGTATCTCTCTACTGTTACATGTCACGACGAAGGAGAACCCGCTGGGCGACGGCCCTTCGAAAGTGGTGATAACTGTTCCGAGTTCCATCGACATCCCTCAGAACGGCCTCCTGTTGCGGCGGAGGTCCATGAACACAGATGGCCCGAGGCGGTCGACGATACTATCGTGCACTATATCAAGGTCGCTCTCCGCGAGCCTGGCGCAGGCGTCTGCCTCGATGAGCACGGAGGGCAAGCCGTAGGCGTCGTGATTTTGTGAAAGAGCATAGACTACAGATGCCACTCGCTCTACAGTTTTCGTAGGCTCGCCGCGCTGGTCGACGAACTCTACCCTCAATGGGTAATCATATGGAACTGTCTTGATGTAGAACGCGTGGATTTTTTTACTCCATTTGTTCAGGTCCAGAAGTGCTCCAGGCGCATCTGCGTACTTGAACACACAGCTTCTTTCGCCGACTTCGAGCATGTACTCCAGAAATGCCGTGTCGCGCGAGCTCGCGAGAATGTCATCGCTCCGCAGGAGGATCGAACAATCATTGCCATGAAGGTTTTGGTCATCGACGAGTTTTTGTACGATTTTGTGCCTCAGGATGTCGAGGAATCGCGTGCCCCTGCTGTCCTTTACGATTCCGGCGAGCAGGACATTTGACTTCTCACAAACTTCGTAGAGGTTTGAAAAAGCTTCTATGAGCTCCCGGTATGTTTTCGTGACTCTCTTGCCGTGCGGGAAGCGGTCGACATACTGGGGCACGACCGAACCATCCAAGAGCAGAATGTCCGCGCCGCCGGAACTTGCAACCTCTGCGGCCAGTCGAAGCTCCGTGAGCTGCCTTTGCATGCTCGCGACGAGTTCAAATTCCTTGGCATCCAACGGCTCGACGACTGGTATGAGGCGCGGCTCCGGCAACTCACTCGGATAATAATCAGCAATCGAGAGTCGTCCGTCATGATAGCGAAATATCGCAGCGACAGCGCGCGTGAGTATGAGGTCGAGGCCGTACAGCGCCTCGCTCAGCACACCTCCATCGACTCCAGCAACTGCAACATTTGATAGCGCGTCGGGTTCCACATCGAAGGTGAGTTTGTTTTCAACGATCGCTTTGGGTTCCTGTTCGTCTAAATTTGCCAAGTCTATGTTATCTTTCAACTTCTTGACGATGGCCGCTATCTGACATCTCCTGATGTCTTGTTCCCTGATCCGTTCGACAATTTCGGCGAGAGTGTTCTCTAGCTCGACGCGACCGTCTTGGCACACGATTTCTGGTACGGCAACCATCCTCACCTGCCCCCACAAGCTTGACATGCGTCAGCGTATCTTTTAAGTAAAAAGGGGAGAGAGAGGTCACCGAAAGTAATATTTAAAGGGTGAAAAATTGCGCGTACCCGCCGAAGTCGAGTTGGTCAGACCATTGAACTGTATGCTGGCAGGGTTGGCGGTGCTGATAGGTGTATTCATCATTGGCGAGTCGGCCAGAGTTCCTTGGACGTCCTACGAATTCGTCCGAGCCGCTCTGGCATTCGCCGCGGCTGTGCTCATAGCGGGTGCGGGAAACGCGGTAAACGATTATTTTGATCGCAACATCGATAAGGTGAACCGTCCAAAGCGTCCGATACCTTCTGGTAGGGTCGAGCCGTCGACCGCGCTCAACATCAGCCAAGCGATGTTCGCCCTCGGCATATTGCTGGTGATACCCATAAATTGGGAGTGCGTGATTATTGCGGCGTTGAACTCGCTCATCCTTGCATCATACGCGGCGAGGCTCAAACGCATAGGGATCGCAGGGAACATCGCTATAGGCTACCTCGTCGGGTCGACCTTCATCTTCGGTGGGCTCGTGATAGGCGAGTTGCAGGTGGCCAGCATCTTGGCGGCGATGGCCGTGCTCGCCACGGTCGGGCGAGAGCTAATCAAAGACATCGAGGACATGAAAGGCGATCGTGCAAATAAAATCGTCACCATACCGCTCAGATATGGCACGAGGAAAGCTGCAGCGCTGGCGACGGCATTCATAGCCGCGGCGATCGTTTTGGCGCCGCTGCCGCGCATCCTCTATTCATCCATTTTTGGCTCGGTTTACCTGGGGGTCGCCACGGTCTCGATCGTGGTCTTCATCGCTGCCGCTGCGCTGATACTTGGCGCGCAGGACAAGGCGACGGCGGCCAACGCTTCGCTCGCGTGCAAGGTCGCGATGGGTATAGGTTTGTTGGCTTTTCTTGTCGCTACTGTAGCTTGATGTGGCTAAACCCAATTGTATGGGTTGAACTCGGACGGCGGGATGTAGAGCACCTCGGCGTAGCCCATTCGGAGGAGTTCCATGTTCAGGTTGACCCAGGAGCCGTCGATGTTTACATAGACTATTGCGAGGGTTCGGCCGTACTTGTCCTCCCGCTCGAGGTCGTCGACGTCTAGCCCGATCGTTGTTCCCGTGGGGCAAAGGTTTTCGACGAACCCTTTTGCCTCGTACGCCCTTCGCACCTCATCTGGATTGTCTGAGTGCAGCTCTGGGGTGTTGACGCCGACCAGCCTCACCTTTTCGTCCCCTTCGAGGTGGATCGTGTCGCCGTCGACCACGTAGCTTACGGTCGCTGTTCGCTCGATGCGTGGCTGATTCTGTTGCTGCGGGCTCTGAGATGATGTCGCGCGCTCGAATGCGAAGGCGGCGCAGACCGAAACTGCAACGATGCAGATTATAAATACTAAAATTTTTCTCGTTCACTCCCGCCGATGTGTTGGTTGAAGGGAGTTTATAAAGGAGAAACAGGCGGCTCCAGGCTACTTCTTTGCCTTTGAAACCGAAAATCCGTTGCCCGTCAAGCGCACCTTCACTTTTTCCCGCGGCGCCAATTTCAGCGCCTTCGCCATCGCCCGCGGTATCGAGATGACGAGTGACCCGCCGATTTGCTTCAGCTCGCGCTCCTCCTCCAGCAAGGGCTTCCAAATCCCGAGCTTGATCGCCTTCTCCTGCGCCCGCGCCACCTGCTCGGCGGTGTAAAATTCTTCCCCGCAACTGGCGCATTTGTCCACATCCAGCTTGGGTTCGATCACCACATGCTCCATCACATAGGACGACTTCGCGCGTTTGATCGCCCCCCCGCAAATGGGGCACTTTTTTAGATATTTTTCGATCATCATAACACTCTCCTCGTCGTTTGTCCGATGTATATAACATTTGTTTAACCTATATTTAACTTTTTGTGACCTTCTGTGCGCGTGGTGCGCGGGCGCGCTGGGGATCGAACCCGGACCTTCAGCTTTTGGTCGAGCGAGCGACCGCCAGACTGATGTGCTATCCATTGCACCACGCGCCCACCAGAAAGGTTTTTACCGAGATAGAGGAGAAACAATATTGCCAGACTGATGTGCTATTTTTTTCTTTTCTACAGTTTTCCCGCCACGTCTTTGGATGAATGTCCTTTATAAAGAGAAAACAGGACGTGAGGGTGAGAGCATGCCCACGTGTTCAGTCTGCGGTAAGGAAGTCCCCGCGGGGAAACTGCTCGTTTGCAGCGAGTGCGGGAAGACGTGCTGCGAGGAGTGCGCCGACACGTCGATGAGGGCGCTCGGCCTGTGCTCGGACTGCGAGGAGACATGGCAGGCCGAGGATGACTTGGACGCGGACGACAAGTGACTACTGAAGGCGGACGATCTCTCGCAATCTATTTACGTCGTAAGATCAACCAAAAATTGGTGACAGCTGGGCGGGTTACCTGTTACCTCATACCCCAGCTACGCTTGTTTCTTCTTTATAAGGAGCCTCCACTCAAAGCTTTGGTGGTGTGCGAGGATGTCCGAAAGGCAGAACGAAGAAAGTTATATTAATAAGACAGGTAATACAGATAATACAATGAAGATTATCATGACCAAACATGCGCGTGAGCGAATGATTTCGAGGGGGATATCATTGGAAGAAGTAAAAAATGCGATCCTGAAGGGAAGCAAAAGGGTCCAAGATGGAAAAATCGTCGCTACCTACCGATACTTTGAGGTAGTTTACAAAAAAGTGAATGAAATATTTGTTGTGGTTACGGTGTCGCCGAGGTGGTAAAAATGTTAAAAAAGTGTCCGATGTGTGGTGGGGGCGCCCTAGTCCGGAAGAAGGTAGATGAAACGATGTTCGGTGTGAAGTTGGGAAGGTTCCCGGCGTGGGTCTGCAACCGCTGTGGCGAATCGTTCACCGACGAAAATACTACTCAATCTATCATCGATCATGCGAAGCAAAAGGGGATTTGGGGCCTCGGTAAAAAAGTGAAAGTGGTGAAGTCAGGGAACTCGTTGGTAGTTCGAATCCCCAAAGAAATCGCTGATTTCATGAAGCTGGAAAAAGGTCAAGAACTATTCATCCAGCCAGAGGGCAAGTCCAAAATTACAGTAGAGATTTAGACCCGCCAGTGTGTTTGGTCGGTGGGGGCTTGTAAAGGAAAAACAAGCGCAATTTAAGGCCGAGCAAATCAACTGACGCGCACATGTCGTTCGTCGATACAAAATTTGATGTTGTCTAGGCCGCAAAAACAGAAACTTCTTCGACGGTGATCGGCTTCACCAAATTATACTGAATTTTCTCCCGTAGCTTCTCCATCTTCTTCATTTCCTCACTTGAATACAGCCGCTCGCCGCACCGCGCGCAGACCTCCGCGGAAACGCCTCGGATGATGACCAACTTTCCGTTGATGTTGTCGGCTACATCTACACTCCTGTCAGCCATCTTTCCGCCGCAGATCGGACAAATTCCCGCTTTCATTTTCTCTTCCTCTCCCTGAATTCTACCCATCCATCTTCAGTTGGAATATATGTGGTGATTATTATTAAAATATCGATGTGTTTTGGCACCGCACACACCACATGCAGCGGCTTCCCGTTCACCGTCCTTCTATAAACCAAACAGCTTGGGAATGGTTCATCGTCGGGGTATTTTTCAATCACTTCTCCCGATAGAGCCATAATAACATCATCGACCGTAATATCGTCCTCTTCACCCCATGGGACTAGCGGGGACGTAGACTATCCTGGCTATCTTACAGGCCCACCAACCTCACCCGAAATTTATTTAGGTGAGCGCGAACAGAGAACTACACAGCGGGGACGTAGATTATCCAGGCTATCTTTTCTTTTTTCACCAGATTGAGCGCCAGCCATTTCCCGCCACGCCTTTGGGTGAGGGTCGCTTATAAGGGCAAAACAGGCGCAACTTGATGTAGAGGAAACACATGTCCGAAAACATCGAGATCAGCGTGAGCAACCTCCATTCGGTGCTCGACTGCCCGCTGTGCTTCTGGCTCGCCGCGAAGGGCCTGGCGCCACCAAGCTTCCCGCTCCCCGGAGTCCTCAGCAGGATGGACGCAATCATCAAGGGCTACATGAAGGGGTTCGTCGGGCGCTCGGACCTCCCCGAGTGGTTCCCGGTGAAGGGGACGTTCCTCGGCGCGACCGGGAAGATGAAGGCGACCGACCCGAAGAGCGGCGTCACCCTCAAGGGGATGCTCGACGCGCTCGTGCTGACGCCGGACGGGAGGTACTACATCGTGGACTACAAGACCGCCAGCCCGAAGGAGGAGATACCGGACTACTACCAGATGCAGCTCGACGGGTATGCTTTTTTGCTCGAGGGGAACGGCAAGCCCGTGGCGGGCGGGGCGCTGCTCTACTTCACCCCGGAGGAGGGGGACCTTTCTGAGAGGAAGATCTCGTTCAGGATAACGCCACTTCATGCGGAGGTGGACCCGAGGAGGGTGCTGCGCCCGCTCATGCAGGTTAAAAAGATACTGGAGATGGAGTCGCCGCCGCAGCCGAGCGAGGACTGCGAGTGGTGCGAGTGGAGGGGGGAGATAGGGAAGACGTTGAGATGACTCGACAGAAGTTAAATTTGTGGAGGACATGAGGGGCTGGAGACGCAGGTGAGGGTCGAGTAGATTCTGATTTTAAAAAGACGCATTCAGTATATCACAGTAACTCGCCGTTTGCTAGATTTAACCAGGAAACTCCAGTGTGAACTCGCTCAGAGAAGGGTTCATGTGAACCCTAACTCGCTGACTTCTGAGCAAGTCCATCCCAATTATGTTAGGTAGCCGGTAGGCTCCCCTTTCCTTCCACAATGTACGTGGAAAGTTTGGTTCGAGAATATACAACGGTTCGTACTTTATCTGGTGCCTTTTCGCTTCCTCATCGGTGAAGACGAGCTCAGCATTGCTGGTTAGCCTTGGAACAACATTAAGCCCCCCTAACCCGATTGAAGAAATCTTCGAATCTCGTTCAAGTTTTGAAAAGGGTATCTGGTATCTCTCAGCGTCTCTAGTGGCTATTGCTGTGTAAGGAGATCCACTATCTACAAGTGCGTCAAGTGGAGCTGCCCATACTCGATATTGGGGCCAGCGAAACGTGAATTTAACGTACGGACTCGGTTCCGCTCCAGAACTGATTGACTTGTAAAATCCCTTGACAAACCAACTTAGAGGATGCAAGCGAAGGACCTCGGAGCAATGGAGTCAATATGCACTGAGCGAGGATCTATGCCCCGTCCCTCTAACATACGTAAAAGCTCTTCAAAATCATCTGATTCAGCGACAATATGGCTCTCTTTGACCGCGATATATTTTCCTTCGTGTTCATGCGAGATCTGTTCGAAGTTTTTAGCGACCCAATCGATATCGGACTCGATACGCGTGATTTCTTTCTCAAAGTCCTTAATTTCCATCCATACCCCCACAATTCCATTGTTTGTATACATATACCTTTATGCTTTTCGTTGGCGTCAAATACCCCAATAGTGACCATTTAATGGGGTTTTACAAGCCCAGTTAGCAAGTTTCCTTTGTATATGTACGTTAGGCATTCGGGCGCTAAAATCTATGTGATTAATTGTGTTAATGTTGTTACACGTGTAACTTTTTACTATTTTCCCATTTTCGACCTCGCTCAAAACCAATCCGGGCACGCTGGCATACCCCGTTTGGCAAAAAAGCCTATTTTCTGGCGGCGAACAACGAAATCTCAATTTTAAGAGTAAAAAACATTTTTAGACTTGATGAATTGAGCTTGTTTTTCCTTTATAAACACCATTCGACCAAAGCGTTGGCGGGAAAAGTGGATCACGAACTCGGAGAAATTTTGAGAACTTTAACTTTAATCCATCGAGAATTGTACTTGGTAAGAAAATTGTTGGAAAAGAAATGTTTAGGATCTTGATTGAAAATCTTTATTCATGCAAGTTTGGATTTCCGTAGGTATAGTAAAAAACTGGGAAACTGCGATTTCAGAAAATATATGGGGAGTTAAAGAGACGCAAAAAAATATTTGGGAAAAGTTACAGAAAGGAGATTTATTGTTATTCTACGCAACTTCACCCATAAGCGGCGTAATTGGTATTGCTAAGGTCGAAAACAAATTCAAACAAGATAAACCCTTGTGGGCGGAAGAGCGTGAGAAAAATCAAGTAATTTGGCCTTACCGCTACGATTTTAAAGTTGAATTTGTTCTTCCGAGAATGGACTGGGAAAGCAAGAAAGTTAGTACCGCGGGGGTAAAAGTAAATATAATGGCTGGTTTAAGCTCGGTCAAGGATAAAGAAACTGTGAAGTTACTTTTACAAAAAATGGATCAGAGTTGGAACACTGAATTAGCGAAGTTAGTAGAAGAAATTCCCACAAAAATTATTAAAAAAGAGGAAGTTAATTTACACGATCAAACGAAAGAGATGCTTCTAGAGCTGGGTAAAATTGAGGGATACATCGCTGAGAAAGAATACATATTTCCAGATACTGGCGAACGGCTCGATGTGGTTTGGAGAAGGGTTGCAGCAAGTGTGCCAACATACGTTTTTGAGGTGCAAATTGGTGGAAATTTACATCAGGCTCTTGTAAAATTGAAACATGCCTATGACCTTTGGAATAGCAATATTTTCATAATCTCCGAAGAGAAAGATCTTCAGAAAATAAATCAGCTTCTTGGCGGAGCTTTTCATGAGATAAGAGATCGAGTTAAAACATTGACAGTTGAAAAAATAAAAAAGGTTCATGAAATTCAGATTGAAGATAACAAATTAAAAAAAGAAATAGGTTTTCGCCAAGTTGCTTAAACTTGCGACCAGTTTTTATGCAAGATTGAAAAGCCCAAACACAAATTATACCTTGCGACGTAACTTGCTCATGGTCAAAGCATGAAAAAATCCTCAGATGTTCAAAAATTCATCC
>CAZLQN010000012.1:0-15222 GCA_964561735.1 Hadarchaeota archaeon (SeqCode)
AGAACTTCAAGTGGCTGGGCAAGCGCCACCGCGAGCGCCCCGAGGTGCCCTTCGCTCGAGCAAGCACACTTCTTATGCCCGGCTACGTAGACGATCAAGAGATCTGCGCAATCGCTTCATTCATCGCAGACATCGACCCGACGATCCCATACTCCCTCCTCGCTTTCCACCCCCTCTACTACATGCAGGACATGCCGTATACCAAGCGCGAAGATGCCGAGCGATTCGTGCAAATTTGTAAAGATGAGGGCCTGCAGAAAGTCAGAGTTGGCAACCCCTGGCTGCTGTAATGGCTTATCATTCTAAATTTTTTGTAGCCATCTTTAAGACAGCTGACAACATTAATTCTGGTGGTCATGTGCCCGTTCACTTGGCCGAATGCGTCCTCGGCGTTTTCGCTTTCGATGATTCAGGCGAGATGCTCGACTCCATGGAGTTCCCACGCGACGTCGCGAAGGTGGCTGGAAGGCTCGCAAGCGTCCAGATGGGGGTGCCGACCGAGGAGCACCGCGCGCTCATCGCGAAGCTGATGCGGAAGAAGTTAAACGAGTTCATCGTCGAATCTGAGGAGCTGGCGAATCAGCTGAGCAAGGAGTCCAAACACGCTCGGTTCGAGGTCGCCATGCCGAACAAGGCTGGAGAAATATTGAGGAGCGATCTCGAAAAATTTGCTGCCGAGGCAGGCGTTGAAAACGTTAAAAAATTTGTCCACGATGTTAACTTTCTGCTCACCCGCGATAGCCTTCACAGGGAGGCGGCGCAGCGCGACAAGCTTATCATCCAAGCGATAAACATGCTCGACGAGATAGACAAGACCGCAAACATCATCTGCGGGCGCGTGCGCGAGTGGTACTCGATCCATTTTCCTGAGCTGGACCGCCTAGTGCCAGAGCACCAACACTACATGAAGTTCGTCCTCGCGCTCGGGTCGCGGGAGAATTTCACGCCCGCCGCAATAAAGGCCGCGGTGGAGTTGCCCGATGATTTGGTGGAAAAAATCGCCACCGCTGCTCAAAGCTCTCTCGGCGCCTCGTTCGACAAGCTCGACATCGATGCAATTCAGGGCGCTGCTAAAGAAATTTTCTCGCTTTTCGAAGCGCGCGAAAAAACATTGGAATACATCGACGGGCTGATGGCGCAGGTAGCGCCAAACATCCGCGCGGTCGTCGGGAGCTCGATCGGCGCTCGGCTCATCTCCCTCGCAGGCGGGCTCATGAATCTCGCGCGCATGCCGTCGAGCACACTCCAAATCCTTGGCGCTGAAAAGGCATTGTTCAGGGCCCTTCGCAGTCGGGCGAGGCCTCCGAAGCACGGGGTCATCTATCAATATCCAGATATTCGAGGCGTTCCAAAGTGGCAGCGTGGCAAAGTCGCTCGGGCCCTCGCAGGAAAGCTCTCGATAGCCGCCCGAGTCGACTCCATGTCTGGCGAGTTCATCGGGGAAAAGCTTGCGGCCAACCTCAGAGCTAGGATAGCCGACATCAAGACGAAGTACGAGAAGTCGAGGGAAGAGAGATGACAAAAATAATCGAGCACGAGCGGTTCGCGGGCGTCTACTGGGTCGAGCTCAACGACGGCACGCAGAAGCTGGCGACCGTCAACTCCGCGCCCGGCATACAGGTCTACGGAGAAAAGCTCATTGAGGTCGAGAGCGTGGAGTACCGCCTCTGGGACCCGTACAGGAGCAAGCTGGCTGCAGCGATCGTCAGGGGAGTAAAGGACGTCCCCATCGCATCCGGCTCGAAGGTGCTCTACCTTGGCGCGGCGAGCGGAACCACCGCTTCACATGTCTCCGACCTGATCGGTCCAGAAGGCGTGGTCTACTGCGTCGAGATATCGTCGAGGCCAATGCGCGACCTCCTCCTCGTTTGTAACCGCAGGCCCAACATGGTGCCCATGCTGGCGGACGCAACTAAGCCGAATAGCTACTGCTCGCTCGTCGGCAAGGTGGACACCATCTACCAGGACGTTGCGCAGCCGGAGCAGAGCGAGATACTGTTCGCGAACGCCAAGGCTTTCCTGCGCGAGGGAGGGTACGCGATGCTCGCGCTGAAGGCCAGAAGCATAGACGTGACGAAGGAGCCGCGAGAGATTTTCCGCGATGAGATGGAGAAGCTAGAGCAAGAGTTTGAGATATTGGATACAAAGGTGCTCGAGCCGTATGAAAAAGATCACGCGATGTTTTTGATGCGAAAGGCTTCGTAAAACTTGTTTTAGACCATCATCTAAAAATTTTCTATCCTATCTTTTTTTGTGATTCAGAACTTCAGGCGACCGGCTCGAGTTCCGGCTCCGACTGAAACACGAAGCCAGGTGAGTTTTCTTGCGCCCACCACGGCATCGCCTGATAGTGCAACACATAATAAACATCTGCCTGCCATTCAACCCGCCAAGTTATATAAGTCGAAACATTTGTCGTCGCGGCCGCAGCGTGTACCGAAGCATTTGCAGGGACGACAATCAGGTTATCACCTATCTGCCAAGTCCTCGAACGCAGGTAGGCCAGCGCCTCAGCGGGCGAGTAAAGTAAGCCATAATTGTCTGCGTTTTCGATGCTCGGGCAAGCGATTGGAGACGTTAGGTTACCTATCGTTGTTAGACTTGTGACGATCCACGAGTTGTCCACCTTCCCAACGTTGTCCTGGTTCTCGTATCCACCCACCATGACTCCGAAAATGTTCTCTCCACCGGAGCTGATCTGCACGAATATGATGTTATCGTTGCCGTTATCAAATTCGTATCCAGTGACATCGACTTGCTGGTTGTTTTCGAGCGCAGAGAAATACGCCGCTGTTATCGCAGTCGCTGCCTTCGCATTTTCTTTCGCGAAGTTGTAGAATGTGTTTTCATTTTCGAAATAGAAATCAGGGGGCGTCGCCGTGGCTGGCGGTAGGATGTTCTCCCCTTGCGCGGCTATCGGGGAGGAACTCACGACAACATTATCGCTTCTGCGCTGGAAGTAGACGCTGCCACTAGGCACAAAATTGGAATTCTCAATGCTCAACGAGACGTTCGCCGTGGAGTAGCTCATGCCCGACTGCTTCCCGGCTTTGATGTGCACTATGAATGTTGAGCTGTTTTCATCCACGCTCAGCTCGTAATCGCTGCCACCGAGATTTCGTGGAAGTAAAAAGCTGGGCTGTTCGCGCGAGAATGCGGTGAAAGAAATTCTTGCTAGATCATTTGCTAGAGCCTGCGCCTGTTCATCTACTCTAGCTTCAAGCTGTCGATTGTACTGCACGATGAAGATGCCCGCCAACATCGCCGCTACGATCACTCCAAACAATATGTAGAACGGCATGTGCTCGGCGTCATCCACTGATCATCACCCCATTTTCTACCCGCTCGAGCGTCAGCGTCACCTTCCTATTTGTGATCATTGAACCGGTAACATTGATTTCAACATCGTGAGTTTTTCTCTGGTCATCGACGACGACCACGGAGTTGTTATCGAACTGTAGCTGGCAGTCGGGAGGCACATTTATATCAAAGAACTCCTTCGTGCCCAAATCCTTGCCTGCTAGAATATCTATTTGATCTGCCAAGCCCTGCGCTCTGCGCTCGAAATCAGACTTGGCGCTGCCCCTGCTATAGCTGACGTAGATCGCCCCGACTATCGACATAAAAATCACCGCAAAGATGACGCCAGCGAGCTGCTTAAACGCGACCACGAAATCACTTTTCCATAACTAAGAATAACATTCTTAACTATTATTTCCGCCTCAAGGCCTCCGGCGCAGTGACCTGCTCGACTTTCGTCGGCTCGTCCAGCTCCTTGTTGCGGATGAAGCGATAGAGGTAGCCGCTCACCGCCGCCTCGAGCCTTTCCTCGTGTGTGATTAGCAGCACCTGCTTCACTATCTCCGGTATCCTCTCGCGAAGTGCGACCGCAAGCTCTTGAATCCCTTCGGAGTCGAGGTTGTGCGTCGGCTCATCGAGCACGAGC
This sequence comes from Hadarchaeota archaeon (SeqCode), assembly GCA_964561735.1. Classification (GTDB taxonomy): domain Archaea; phylum Hadarchaeota; class Hadarchaeia; order Hadarchaeales; family Hadarchaeaceae; genus DYFS01. Next base: position 3,947 of record CAZLQN010000012.1, read on the forward strand.
CAGTTCAGCGTAGGTGCGAGGACGATGGCGAACGCTATCCGAAGCGCAAGACAAGCACATGTCCTCTCGCCTCCGCTCGTCAGTCCCTCGACCGCCACCCAACCGCCCGTGCGGTTCCTGAGCTGCAAAACATAATCATCTTCAACTGCGAGCCTTATGCCCGTGAAGTCACCGTATGGGTAGATGTCCCTCCACAGCTCGTTCATCGCCTCGTTGACCGCCTCCACGAAATCTCTGCGCATAGTCGTCTGCGTCTGCGCAAGCGCATTTTGAATAACTTGAAGCGATTGTGTGGCCTGCTGCAGATATTCTATCTCCACGCCGCTGCGCGCGAGCGCCTCCCTCTTCTCCCTGATGCTCTTGACGAGCTGCTGCTTCACGCCCATGAGCTGCTCCTTCGCCGCGAACTCCGTTTTCAACCGTTCCTGCGTCCTGCTCAGCTCGACGAACTCGTCCGCCAGCGCCTTTGCCTTCACTTCATCGTAGCCCCGCCTGACCTTCCAAAGCTCTTGCTGCACGCGCAGGCTTTCGGCCTGCTTCTGCGTGAGCTCTTTTTGTGACCGCTCGAGTTCTAGCCGCATTTGTAGGGTTTGCTTAGTAGCCGTGAGCCGCTCATTGACGCGATTGACTTCATTGCGGGCACGCTCGAAATCCGAGTTGACTTTCTCCAGGTCTGCCTGCGCACTTACGAGTTCGCTTTCACTTATTTGGATATTTTGTTTCAACTGTGAAACTTTTTCCTCAATCGAGGGGAGATTCTCTACCTCTTTCGCGAGAAACTCGAGACGCCGCTGAGCCTGAAGTTTTTCTTCGAGTTCCGCATCTAATTTTTTCAAGTTATTTTCAAGTTCGACGGCGCGTTTGGTGTATGTCGTCCTCTGTTCTTGGCGTTGCTTGAGCAACTGCCGCTTCTTTTCATTCGACAGCGGGCTCTCACACACTGGGCAGACGGAGCCAGCCACCGCCAACTCCTCCGAGCTCTGCTCGATGTCTTGTAACCTCGCGCGGCAGGCCGCAAACTCATCGCTCACCTCCTTGATGTCAAGCTGCAATTTTTCTACAAGCTTAGCAACATCCTCAAGCTTCACTTTCTCCAGCTCAGAGCGCGCCTCAAGCTTGCGCTCGATGTCATTCTCGATTTCAGCTATGCGGGAGCGCACCATCTCCATCTTTGTCCTGATCTCGCCCACCCGCGACGAATGCTTCGTACACATGATGCTGAGCTCGTCTGCTACGCTGCGCGCATTCACATATCTATCCCGAAGTTCCACGATCTGCTTTTGAATCTCGCTAGAATCAACGCTCGCTGCATCCCCAAGTTTCTCTCTCGTCTGTTCGAGACTGCGCTTGAGTTCGTTGACCGTTCCGCTTAGCTCACGGAGAGATTTTTCAAGTTGCGTCACCTTCAGCTCCACCTCGCGCATCTTGCTCATCTGAATCTGAACTTCGTTGAGCTTCGGCTGGAGCTGTTGCAGCTTCACCTGTATGCCCTGCCTCTCTAGCTCCAAGTTCTTCAAATCCTGCTCGAGCGTCGGGAGGGTCGCGAGGGTGGTGTCCCGCTCGAGCTGGGATTTTTCGTCTATCTCTTCCTCGATGCGCTCGCGAATGTTGTTGATCAGCGTGCCCATGTTCTTCCGAGCCCGCTCTAGCTTGTCGATGCCAAGAAGTTCGTCTATGCTTTCCATGCGCCTGCCCCGCCCCAATACCAAAAAGTAATCCAGACGATTCTGTTCCGAGTAGACGGCCCGCTCGAAGAGCTCGGCGTCCATCTTGAGCATCCCCTCTATCGTCTCGGTGACGCGGGTCGAGCTCGGGCTCTCGATCAGCTCACCGCTCGCCCTCCTGAGCTCAGACAGGGTCGTACCGCTGCCGCGCTCGATTACGCGCTTCACGATGTACTCATTTCCATCCGGTGCGATGAATTGTACCTCGACTTCGGCCGAGTCCATCTGCTTCGGGCGGTCCATTATCATCTGCTCCAGCTTTATCACTCGACCGCGAACGGCGGGCAAAGTTCCGAAGAGAGCGTAGGCGATTGCATCCATGACGCCGGTCTTACCTGAGCCCATTATTCCGACAAAGACATTTGTGCCGTCGCCGAACTGAAGCTCTGTATCCTTGTGCGACTTCCAGTTGTGGAGCTTGACCTGGGTTATCATCGCTCTCTCCTCTTCAGCTCTGCGTTGACGAGCTCGTTTACTATGCTCAGCACCCTATCGCGCGCCTCCGCGATGTGATCGTCCATCAGGAGTTGGTACAGCTCCCGAACGTCGAACGTCTGCGTCTGCTTCGACTCGCGCAAGTTTTCTTCGAGCAACTGCATCGCCATATCTTCCACGGGCAACCGACGCTCGCGCAGCTCTCGCAAGAATTTTATTTTTTCTTCAAGCCCAGGAGAAACCAACTCATCCTTACCTATAGAGACGAGCGCCCTGTCGGAAAATTCATCTGCTATTGCGTTCTCATCGAAGTCGCTGCGCAATGAGCCCTTCGCAAGCGTTCCGAGCAGCCTCAGCCTAACCAGCGGGAGCTTCTCCTTGTTTTTTCTCGGCTCATCCAAAAATTTCTGTATCTTCTTTCTGACTGTGGCTTCAAGTTGAGATATGGTGGCGTCGTCAAATTTCAGCTCCGCATAGTGAAAATCTCGCACGCTCTTTAGCTCGACGAACTTGTAACTCACTTCCTCCCCGATGTCGAGCATGTAAAATCCCTTCGGCACCTGCGCCTCGATCTCCAAAAGCTGCGTGCGTACTGTGCTCCCGGGGAAGAGCAGGGGCCTGCCATGCGCCCTCGCCTCGGCGTGGTAGTGCATGTGCCCATCGACATAGACATCGAAGTCACGGGGCAGGTCGGCCAGATCCAAACTTGGGTACTCTTCTCCCGAATAGACGTACTGCCCTACCGCCTGATGAAGCATCAGAATGTTGATTGCTCCGCTCACGGGCTTCGGGTTCCATATGCTCATAGCATCTTTTGCATTCCGCTCGGGCACGTTGCCCATACCGTGGATAGCGATTTTGCCAACGGGTGTTTTGAATATCGCGACGTTATGATGAAGATAGATGATGAGACCAGCCGCCTCCAGCGCTTCGACTGGATTGACGAGGCCCCTTATCCGCCGCTCGTGATTCCCGTGCAGCGCTACGATAGGCACCCCCCTCAGCGAAACGGGAGAGATGTCCTGCATGTTTTTGTCAATCGTCTTCTCCAACTCGACCTTGCTCTGCTCCTGTGCATGGGGCAAAGCCAAGATGCGCATCGCCCGCGCCCAAACCTCTTGGCGTGGGATGCGGGTGTCAAAAATATCGCCTGGAATCAAAATCATCTGCGCCCCGAGCTGAAGTGCTCTTTTGACGGCCTCGCTCATCTGGTCGAAGGAATCCTGCTCTCGCTCCGTGCCCCACTTCGCCCCGAGGTGCGGATCTGAAATCACCGCCACTTTTAATTTCGTCCTACTTCCTCCGTTTTTGCTCTTTTTATGCTCATTCTATCTCGAAGCTCAAGCACCTGCGGGGTTTCGTTTCATCAACCAGTTTCTTCAAAAATCTTTTTACCTCAGCCACGTTTTTCAGGAAGAACTTTGCATTGGATCTCTTTCGCTTTTCTGAAATCAATATGGTTATCCCTCGGCGTTTCAATGCCAGAAACGCGTCCTCGTCGGTTCGGTCATCTCCCATGTAGACCGGCGTGAGCTTCTTTTTAGGATCAATTACATCAATTATCCAAAGGGCCGCTTTCCCCTTGTCCCACTCGATATTTGGTCTTATCTCGAAAACTTTCTTGCCATGAGTGAGCCTAATCCTGCCTGAATTTATGTGGGGCCTGACCACTTTCTCAAAAATATTTTTCATGCACCGAAGCTCTTTCCGTGCGACTTGCCGATAATGAACACTTGCTGTCAATCCCTTGTCCTCGACGATTGCACCACTGATTGCTCCGAGGCTTTCCCGCAACCTCGCGCAAATCTTGGCTATGAGGGGGCGGGCGCGCTTAGCCTCGGACCTGAGAAGTCTCGTCCCTGGCCCATCTATTTCAAAGCCGTGATTTCCCACGTAGTAAATCTCCCTTACTCCTACGAGGTTCTTCACTTCATCCAACGACCTGCCGCTTATTATCGCGATTCGAAAACGCTTGGCTAATGAGCTGAGCAGCGCCCTCATGTCTGTGGGAAGGATTGCGAGTTCTGGCTTTTCAGCGATCGGGACAAGGGTGCCATCGTAGTCGAGGAGTAATATGGCTCCAGCCCGCAAACTCTTGCCAAACACTTTAAGCTGACCAATGAGGTGCTTCATTCAGGTCCCCATGCGTTTCTCTTGCTGTTATAAGATAAAAGAAACACGTCAAAGAAAACTTTCTTACTCCTGCCCTGTTGAGGGTTGGATCGACCTTTGGACAGAAATGCTCTCTTAACTGGCCGAATTAGCGCCCTGCCATTGGCGATTGAATAGAGGGCAAATCTTTTAAATGATTACAACTTAGTTTTTTATGAGAAATATTGCGAAAATGACTACTGAAGAACTCTTGCAGTTGCTCATACCCATCCTGATTCTGGTGGGGTTCATCGTAGCGGGGTATGTATTGAGATTCGCGCTGAACGTCTACATAACTAAGCTCGCACGAAAAACCAAAACTAAGATTGACGATATAATCCTCGATGCAATCCGGATGCCGATAGTTGTGATATTTTTAATCGTCGGCATCAACTTCGCGCTACCACGCATATCGTTTGTTCCCGCCGAGGTCATACAATATCTCCCGATCGTCAGCTACCTGTTAGTAGTTCTATTAGTAGCATGGATCACCATCAAAACAATAACCGGGATATTGAAATATTACGGCACCATCCGTCCAGCTTTGAAAACACTCGTACCGACGCTTCAAAAAATCGTGAAGTTCGTGGTCGTGTTCTTCGCCCTCATGATAATCCTCAATCGCCTCGGCGTCGACGTGACCGCGGCTGTTGCCGCATTCGGGATAGGAGGACTGGCAATCGCCTTCGCCTTACAGGGGACGCTATCAGAGTTCTTTGCTGGGATGTACATCATGACCGACCGACCCGTGAGGGTAGGGGACTACATAGCGCTGGACTCGGGCCAAAAGGGATACGTGGTAGACGTCGGTTTACGCAGCACGAAGATACGCGAGCTCCCAAACAACATAATAGTGGTCCCGAACTCGAAACTTGCCGGGGCGATCGTCACCAACTACTACTTGCCCGAAAAGGAGATGGCTTGCTTGATCCAAGTCGGGGTGAGCTACGGTAGCGACCTCGAGAAGGTGGAGAGAGTAACGATAGATGTGGCAAAGAAAGTAATAAAAAGAGTTGAGGGAGAGATGCCCGGCTTCGAGCCGTTCATCCGCTACCACACTTTTGGCGATTTCAGCATCAACTTCACGGTCATTCTGAGGGTTAAAGAGTTCGTCGACCAGTACTTGCTGACCCACGAGTTCATCAAGGAGCTGCACAAGCGCTACAGGAAGGAAGGAATCGAGATACCGTACCCGATACGGACGATTTATTCTAAAAAGAGTTAATTTTTATTTTCTGCGCTTTCTTTTACCACGCATCATTTTGCCCTCTATCTCGGAAATTTTTTGATTTACATTGCTGATGATTTCATTCTTCTTGGAAGGCGCCTTCACCATCAGGGCCAAAACCAAATCCACATACTTTTTTCCCCTTCCTTTAACTGTCAGGACAGGAGGAAATCTGTCGTCCAAATAGCGCCTCATCTTGTTGCAAGCTTTCAAGACTTCACTTTCGAACCTTGGCAGGTCAACGTCGCTGCGGATTGTTATCGGAACCAGTATTTCTTTCCAAACGTGCGGCGTCATGTTGACCACCTTCTCTTTAACGAAAACCGAGTTTGGAACGGAAATCAGTTTTTTATCATCAGTCAAAAGGACCGTCGTTATTGGATTTATTTCAATGACCTTGCCTGAGCTATTTCTCACATTGATTATGTCGCCAACCTTGAAGGGCACGTAGACATCTGAAAAATACTTGGCGCCGATGTTTTCTAATGTATCTTTAACTGCCAGCAACGCGCCTATCCCCAACAACCCCAGTATCAACAGAAATAGATCGGTTCTTAGGCCAAGCTGTTCAATCGCAAAAATCAAGCCCAGTATCCAAATACTAATCGAAACCAATCTTTGAGTGTGTGTTCTCACAACAGGCGCCCAAGTCCTGAACATCCCTTTTATGAGGAGACTAAAGATTTTTGCAAGTACGGCTGTTACAACCACAATTACCGCAAAAATCGCAATTTTGTATAGAACATCATACGGAATCATCCAAACACCTTCCGTCGGTTCGCCGGGCGACCAACCAAATCTAACATCACTTGCGCCTCCGCTTTCATACCTCGCTCAATAAAACACTGCCGTGACGTCTTAAAGCCGTTCTCACCCAACGCAGATGCCAAACTCTGATTTGATAACACGGCGGAGAGTTTTTTCGCTAAATCGTCTGGGTCATCTGGGTTGAACAAAAGTCCATTCTCTTCATGTTTTACGAGCTCCGCCACACCTGCCATCGAACTGACGATCGCCGGCTTCTTGTACAACCAGCTTTCAATAACGACCAAACCAAACCCTTCAAGAACTGATGGCAGGACCGTCACTTCACATCTCTCATAAGCAGCTTGCAGTTCTTTGTGGGTTAGGTGGCCTGTGAAGATGACACGGTCTTCCGCTTCAAGCGTCTTGACCAGCTCGTGCAGTTTAGCTAACCACCTTTCAGCTTTGGACAACCCAATTCCTCGTTTCGAGCTTGAAAAACTCCCGTTTCCGGCCACCACGAGTCTTGCATCTGGAAAATTTTTTACAACCTTGGCGAATCCCTTTATCGCCCTGTCCTGTCCCTTCATCGGGTCGAGTCTTGCAACCACTAACACAACTCTATCGTCCTCTCGTATTCCGAACTTGTAATTGAACTCTTCAACTTCTCTTTGGCTTGGTTTTTTGTAAATGTCCTGCTCAATGTAAGGATAGATGTGATGGGCTTTTCCTTTGTACCCAAATCTTTTGAGCGACTTCAAGTATCTTTTGCAACTCATTATTACAACATCATATGCGTTGAAATAAGACGCCAGCGACTGCTTCCACATTTCAGGAATCAAAGATTCATCAAACGGGATGTGCCACCTGAAAATCTTGGGCTTGAGAGTGTGTAGCATGTGCGCCATAGGCAATTGTTGGAAGTCATTGACGTAAAACAAGTCGAAATCGTTTTTCCTGTCCAGTTGCATGGCTAGCTCACTGCACAGCCTGTTGTAGTAAGTATAATCGACAAACTCGTCCTGCCAGAGAAGTGAGTATACAGGCTCTATCCCTTTTTGGATACCGTGCAGAGCCTTCCACATTGTCTCCTTTGCGTATCCATATCCTTTTAACTTGTTTCTTTCTAGCTGCACGTGGTCCAAAGTTATGCCAGCCGTTGTAACTTTTTCTGGGCCCGTGGGGTTGAGCGAAATCCAATGGGGGTTAACTATGCGGCCTTCTTGAAGCATTCGTTTTAGTAAAGGAAAAACCATTCTCGTCACGCCGCCTGCGGTGAACTCATAATCCTCGCCTTCCACAAGGCGCGAGAGATCGACTGGTTGGTCAAGGGCCCGGTATTTTTGAACGAGATCTTCATAGCTCAGGTTAAACCTTACCAAGGGTGTCTGCGAGCTTATGCATAAGCAAAGTCTATTCATAAATAACAATTTGTACCGATTTCATAAAACGTTAGCGGCTCATGCTGTTTTGCTTTCGGTGACTTCGATCCTTCTTCTTTCCCCAGTCTTTCTTGCTCTCGCACTTTGGCTCCAAACACATGCGGTACGGGCGCATCCCAGCGCGGTTCACTTGGATCATGGGTGCCGCACAATGCTCGCATTTTTTGTCCAAAGAGACGATGAAGCCAGCCTGCGGGAGTGGGAAAGCATTTTTACAATTTGGATAGTTAGAACATCCGGCAAAGCGCTTGTGCGTCGCGCGAGAGACTATGACCCTTAGTTCTCCACCGCACTTTGCACACACACCGAGAACCCTCTGTTTGCGTTTCGTCTCCGCATACGCATCGCCGAGGTTTTTGCCTATGTCATCCTGCTCATTCTTGAACTTCCCCAACATCTCATCCAGCTTCTCCCTCGCCTCTGCAATCACATTATCTTTACTTGTCTTGCCCTCTTGGATTTTTTCCATCTCGCTTTCGAAGTGCGCCGTCAGCTCCTCGCTGACTATCTCGGGGCAGTGCTTCGAGAGCGAGTCGACAACTTCCATGCCGATGTCGGTCACGACTATCTGGTTGCCGAAGATGTAACCTCGCTCGTAGAGCGTCTGCAGGATAGGGGCGCGGGTAGACTTTGTTCCAAGATTTTTTTCCTCCATAACTTTCACAATCGAAGCCGGATTGTAGCGTGGCGGAGGCTGAGTTTCCTTCTCCTCAAACCGCAGCTCCTTCGGCGTGAGCTGCTGCCTCTCCGACAACGCGGGCAGAGTCACCTCTTCTGTCGCACCGTACGGGCCGTAGTAGGCCAGCCAGCTCTCGTCCAGGATGCGCCGCCCTCTGATGTAGAAAGGCTGCCCGTCGACATCGAGCTCCACGCGGATGCTTTCCTTGAGCGCGGGCTTGCCGAATATGGAGAGGAATCGTCTGACTATCAAATCGTAGAGCCTCTGCTGGGGTCCGATCAGCCTCCCGGGCTTTTCTCCGGTCGGGTGGATAGGCGGGTGTGCGGGATCTGTCTTCGTCCCTTCGGTCGGTGTCAGCCAGGGCTGCTCAAGCAGGGCGTCGACTAAATTCTTGTACGTAGAGATACCTCGCAACTGTTTGAGTATCGCGGCCAAGTCGATCGTGGGCGGGAATTTTTGGTTAGAAGTCCTCGGGTAACTTATGTACGCGGCGTCGTAGAGCTGTTGGGCTATCTGCTGGGTGCGCATCGGGGTGTAGCCGAAGCAACGGTAGGCCTCCGCCTGCAAAGTTCCGAGGTTAAAGGGTATGGGCGGGCGCAGTTGATATTGCCGTGTTTGAATCGCCGAAACTTTTGCTTTCTTATCCTTGCAAACATCTCGAACGTTCTCCGCTTCCTTCTTGTCAAAGAAGCGTGGCGTCGCGTGCTCCGCCACAACCTCTTGGCCCTCGAGCTCGAAGAGGAGGCTGATGACCCAGAACGGCTCTGGCTTGAAAGCCTTTATCTCGCGCTCCCGCTCCACCAACACTTTTAGGGTCGGCGTCTGAACTCTACCAGCCGACAGTTTTGCGAATCGCTGGTACGCTGACTCCACGGCGGCACTCATGGCCCTGCTGTTATGAGCACAAACACCCCCGAATCCACATACGAAATTTTCATACCCTTCGACTGAAATATCATACACGTACTGCGACGGTGGGATTTCTTCTACCCTCGTTATTCTAGGAAAAATCAAATTATTAACTAACGGCAAAAATCGCTCGGTATTTATTCCTTTCTTAGAAAGTTTAGTAAGTAATCTTTTAAAGTATTCACCGTTTACGCCCTTTTTCCATCTTGTTTCATGATGGATACCGATGCTCTCTAAAGCCTCTCCAAGCGCGCTTTCTTGAAGAGGAATTACAATTTTTGGAGATTCTCGCCCATCATTTACGTGTCTTACAACTCTCTCCCTATAGTTAGCAGGCACTAAATCGAGTAACTTCCGCAGAGACGCTTTGCTAGCGATCGAGACATGGAAAAATCTTTCTCCTTTACAAGGGATGATTGCGGGGGTTACTCCAATTTGAGTGAGTAGATAGGCCAGCTCGGAAGCCAATCGTTTGCTCTTGGTACTGAGGTAAAGAGCGCATTCACCTGTTGTTTGATTGTATGAGAGGGAACCATCACCCGCGAATAGTCCTTTTAAGAACTCCAACTGCAACTCATATGGAACGTTAAATACGATCCATGGGATCCTCTTGTTCCCCGCACCTGCCGGAACCTGAAAAAATTCTTGAAAGGCGAGGACGCTTATCTTGCCACCAAAGATTATATCTTTGCTCCCATCTCTCTTGTCGGTATGAACGGTTATTCTCCTTTTTTTGTTCAAGCCTCCCGAAAGAAAAACCCGATTAGCGCAATGGATGATGTCCTCGACTGTTTTTTGATTTGAGTTTGAGATAAAAATCCCAGTCCCGTAGCTACCCTCGGAACAGAAATATCCAAGCAAGCGCATTAACTCAGGGATTATCGGAAGCCTCGCAGGTAACTCCCAAGATGGTTTGCTTCCCTTTCTCCCTTGCCCACGGCTGGCGGAACTGGGCCTTACAACTTTTCCGTCAACATAGAGACCTTTTTCCCTGCCCCAGCGTTCCAAGTTGATGTCAGTGAAAGAATGGCTTGGAGGCATCTTACCAGGCGCGACCAAGTAGCTGCCTATCTCAAGGGAGCCAGCTTGGACGGGTTCTATCCTCCCTCGCTTTAGCGTGAAAAGACTGTGTGATTTAGTTACCCTGATTTTTCTTCCTCCCTGAAGAGTTATTCCAATCATTTTTCCCGGCGAAGCGTGGCGGATCACCGCTTTTATGGGATTAAACTCGAGTTTTCCCGAGGGCGAAAAACAAAGCGCCCCAAATTTGCTTGGAACTTTTATCTCGCCTTCACCTCTCTCAAAAAATTGATCTACAAATTCACCTATTTTCACTATCTTGATAATGCCATCTTCCCTTAGGACTAAATCCTCATCTGAATGAACGGACAAGTTCATGCCCCAGTACCAATCTAGCACATGTCGGGCTATCCCAGAATCAACGAGCTCGAAGTCCAACTTCGGCAAGAGGTTATCGTAGGCCTGGCGGAGGTCCTGAGTCGTTAACGCGGAGAATTTCATGCGTTTTGCGCGCTCGATCGAATCCTCGCCGCACAAAAATTTTAACACGTTGTAGCCTATGACTGCCCCTTCCGTATCATAATCTGTGGCGCTGATGAACTCGTCGGCCCCTTTCGAAAGCTCTTGAATCGCCTCAACGAAAGGTTTGGTGCGCGCGGCTTTTTTATCGACCTTGTATGTCGGCATCCAATCGACATCGTAGACAGGATACTCCTTCATTGGGTGCAAATTTTTTAGGGTGAGGAGGTGGCCAAGCGCAGATGAAACTATTACCTGTTTGCCGTCGCGCTTGAACTCGTAGTAAGGAGCACCATTCAGCTCTTTCTTCGCGATTTTTTCCTCTGCGAGAGCAGCAGCGATTTTAGCCGCCGTGCTTGGCTTCTCACAAATGATAAAAGTCTTCGCCATTTTCTCTCCCGCACACTCAAGAAACTTAAGAAGCT
>CAZLQN010000013.1:0-14602 GCA_964561735.1 Hadarchaeota archaeon (SeqCode)
GAGAAAGAGATACTTTTCGGCCCCGACAAGAACCTCGCTTGGTATGTGCAGCGCCGCACAGATAAAACGATCATCCCGCTTCCAGAAGATGGATATTGCTATGTGCACAGCATGTTTAACGCCGCGGATATCGCCCTTCTAAAAGAAAAATATCCCAGAGCAGAGGTCCTCGTTCACCCAGAGTGCGATCCGGAGGTCCAAGACTTGGCAGATCACATATGCAGCACAAGCCAAATGTCAGTCCGTGCGAAAGCGTCGTCAGCGAAGCAGTTCATCATAGCGACCGAGATCGGCATGGTCGAGAAACTCAGACGAGACTTTCCGAACAAGGAGTTCATACCTGCTCTCGAGATGGCGATATGTCAGCAGATGAAGAAACACACCCTAGAAAAAGTTTACTCAGCACTACGCGACAAGAAACATGTTGTGGCTGTGCCGCCCGAGATAGCTAGAAAGGCTCGTGCGGCGATCGAACGAATGCTTGAACTTTCGGGGAGGGCTGCCCATGACTGATGCGATAGTCCGAAAAAAAATCCGCGAGATGCTTATCGAGGATTTGGGCAGCGGCGATGTGACATCCGAAACCCTTGTGCATCGCGAGACCAAGGCTAGAGCGAGCGTTATTGTCAAACAATCGGGGATACTTGCAGGTGTGGCAGAGGCGGTCATGGTTTTCAAAGAAATGCGCGTGAGGGTGAAGGTCCTCAAGCCAGATGGGGCACGGGTCAGAGCTGGGAGCGTGATAATGCGCTTGGATGGTCCAGCCCGAGGGATTCTAGCGGCCGAGCGGGTTGCGCTGAACTTGCTGATGCGCATGAGCGGCATCGCTACGGCGACCCGAGAGCTCATCGACCGCGCGAGGCGGAGAAACCCGAAAGTGGTCATCGCCGCCACACGGAAGACTGCGCCGCTCCTGACTCACTTCGACAAACGCGCGGTCACGGTTGCAGGGGGGAAGCCCCACCGCTACAGGCTCAGTGATCACATACTGATTAAAGACAACCACATTCGGCTGGTCGGCGCCATTGTCGAAGCCGTTCGCCACTCGCGCAAAGTCAAGCGAGTGAAAGTGGAAGTAGAAGTTAACAAACCAGCGGATGCCATCAAAGCTGCTCGTGCGGGGGCTGATGTGGTGATGCTCGACAACATGAACCCTACTGACATCGTACGTACAATAAAAATGCTGAAGCGCGAAGGCCTGCGAGACAAAATCGTGTTGGAGGCCTCTGGAAGGATTGACACGTCGAACGTGGGGGATTTTGCCGCAACTGGGGTGGACATGATATCGTCCAGCTACATGACTATGCGCGCCCCAGCTCTTGACATGAGTTTGGAGGTACTGGGCAAAGGTTTTAAATCTGCATCTTAATTGAAATCAGTAAACAGAGGTGAAAAAAATGACCACGGATCTGACGCCCAACGCCAAGAAGGTCTACGACGCGATGAAGAAGCTCGGGGCCACCAGCGATAGCTCAGTCAAGACGGCCGATGACATCATGCGCGCGAGTGGCCTGCCAAAGGGCATGTCGAACAACGCGCTGCAGGAGCTCGTGGCGAAGGGCTACGCGAAGCGTATGGCAAGGGAGAAGGCGGCGGGATACTACGTGACGAAGTGACTGGCCGCGGACAACCCGCATTTTCTATCATTTCTAGACTTCGACTTGGGTTACTTGTGGTTAGAGTTCGACTGATTTGATGGCAGAGATGAATACTTTCGGTGACCTCTCCCTCAAAAGACCCTTAAAAAGCAACCATCATGGATTAATTGGTGATCGATTGAGGAGGACGGGAGTAGCTGAGCTGCCATTGCATCCTGGGAAATGCCCACCATGGTTATTTGTAAGGATGAAGCGTTTGGGCGGGGCCATAACAGAGGTCATCGTGCATGAGTATGGGAGACAAGAATTCATCAGGAGGATGAGCGATCCTTTCTTCTTTCAAGCCCTTGGGTGTGTGCTGGGGTTCGATTGGCATTCATCGGGTCTGACCACTACTGTGTGCGGCGCCCTGAAGGAGGCCCTGAAACCTGAGGAGCTTGGCGTCGCGGTATGCGGTGGCAAGGGTAGAGCATCAAAAAAGGCGCCTCACGAAATTGAGGAGATTGCAGATGAATTTTCCTTAAGTGAGAAAAAAATCGATGAGTTAAAATATGCGAGCAAAATGTCTGCCAAGGTCGACAACGCTTGCGTTCAGGATGGTTACCAGCTCTACCATCACTGCTTTATGTTGAGCGAGGATGGGGACTGGGCCGTGGTACAGCAGGGGATGCATGAGCGGCTGGCCCGTCGCTACCATTGGCTCTCGAGCGGCGTTCATAGCTTCGTCGAGGAGCCTCATTCTGGCATCGCCGGAGATCGCAGAGAAAATGTTGTGCTGGACATGACCGCGCGCGATAGCGAGGAAGCAAGAAAAACGAGTGTTGATTTAGTTTGTGATAAGCCTGAGCATTTGATGAGTTACGTTCGAGATGTTGATCAACGTGTGCTGGACGAGTACCTCGAGCGCTCGCCAGAGGTGCTGAAACTCGTGATGCCGACACAACACACAATTGAGTTGACCAAGCGAACGATGGTGTCGCTTCGCAGGGCTTACGAACTCAAGCCCGAGAACTATGAGGAGCTGGTGGCGATTCGGGGTGTGGGGCCCAAGGCCGTCCGAGCGCTGGCATTGGTCTCCGATCTTATTTATGGCAAGTCCCCATCATGGAAAGATCCCGCACGATTTTCATTCGCGCACGGGGGTAAGGACGGCATCCCGTTCCCGGTCGATAGGAGAACTTATCAGAAAACAACTGAAATTTTAGAAGGTGCGCTAAACGAGGCAAAGCTCGAACATCACGAGCGACTCAAGGCGATCCGTCGGCTGCACGAGTTCCTCTGAAGATTTAAGAGTTTGAAAATCCAAATTTTATTTGGTCCCGCGGTAACTCAGCCTGGTTAGAGTGGTCGGCTGTTCGCCGCAAGGCGGGCCAAAGACCCAAGGTAGTCACCGACATGTCGGGAGTTCAAACGTGGCAGAACCACTGAAAATCTCCCCCGCGGGACCACCCGCTTTTTGGAATACTCCCTCCTCGGTCGCCCCGTCCTAGCGGAAGCTATCGCCGCGACTACTCAGTCCCCCTAAAAGACTGTAGCAGTCGTTCGGAAATACCGAATCGTTGCCTCCACCCTCTTCTTTTCTTTAGGTTCGGGAGATTGCCCAAGCATGTACGCGCGACCTGTCAGTGGTGGACCAAAGACGGCAGTCCGTGCCAACGTAGGGCAAAAACGACCGTTTCGGTGAACGAAAATGGCGAAATCCTGGTCTATGGGAGGCATTTTGGACTGCTTTACAGGCTGTGGCAAAAGGCCGCGCCAAGGCCGGAAAGGGGGGTAAGCCGATGACCAACGTCGAACTTCCGAAACCCGACCTGCCGCCGCCCGCAGCGTTGGCCCTCGCACTAATGTACTTCAAAAACGCCGACTTGGACGAAATTTCTGCCGAACTCCGAAAACGATTCCCTGGCTACAGAGGCGACGCGATCCGCGTTTTGCTCGATCGAAAAATAATCCTGAGGGGTGAAAAAGCAGAAGACGGCTACTGGCATTTCTACCCGAGTAACATGCCCCAAGCCTACCACATCTTCTGGGAAAAGCCGAGGAACCCGCGCGTGGGCTACGGCGAAGAACACTCCATCCACTTCCAGCTGCTGAAAGTCAAGACCCGGCTGCTCTTGCTTGAAGGCTGTTATGTTTTTCTTGATCTAGGCGAGGAGGCGAGGAGGCTCCCGGATATTATAGCATACTACTCCAAATCATCAAGAGAGTGGAACGGCGTGCTTGCCTTTGAGTGCGAATCTAATCCAATAAAGCACCCTGCGCTCGTACGGGAAAACTTGGCGAAGTGCCACGACTTGGGTTTGCGGGTGCATTTCATCACGAGCAGCGAGCGCATGGCGGACCGGATCATAGAAATAGCCACGGAGGAAGAAAGGTTCCACCCTGGGGTTTGTGACAAGGTGGTGGGGTGGTTCGAAATCAGCGGTGCCGAAAAACTCCCCGGTGAGCGGAGGGTTCTCTTAAGCGCCGAGGCCCAGCTGCAAAAAATAGAGGACCTAAGGAAAGAGGGCTTTCACATCAGGGCGCATCAGCTAAAGGACCAGATGTACGTCGCGGGGAGAAAATCGGTGGACGGCAGGTCAATCGAGAAAGGTTGCGGAAAAGTGACCGCTGAGCTAATAGGATTGCTCGAGAAAAGAGGTGACCCCTTGCTGGAGATGATCAGGAGAAAAACGCAGCGCTCACGCGAGGCATCCAAGCACGCAAAGCAGCACATTGCGGTGAAAAAGTGACGCGGGAAATTTTTTGCCACGACCTGGGAAAATGGCTCCCCACGACTGGGAAACAAAACGCCACCTCCACCAGGGAAAATCGCCACTACTCGGGAAACGCCCTGCCAAAACTTGGGAAAATTCTCGCCATCGTAATATAGATGCTCTACATCCATCATTTTGACTGTTTTTTTATTCCTCCCCTGCTAGGTTCACACGTTCCGTTGAAGCTCGGAGAACCCCTCGTCGCTCCCGCGCTCGCTCCTCGGGCTCCTCCTCACCCAGCTTTTCACCGATCTAACAGCATAGCTTAACGCTACACTTCACGCGAACAAATCTCACCACCCTCGCTCCACACGCGCTGACAGATTTTCTAAGCTTCACTCGCTTACTCAGAACTTTAACCAGCATATTTTGCCCACGGCGTCGAGACAGGTTCTCACGTGTTTTCTCTCGCGTGCCCGACCATGCGCTGACAAGTTTTTCGTTTTTCGGGCCCAAGGGATTCTCCACAGGTGTGCCGTTGTATCGAGTGATCCAGTGAACGGTTGTCGATCGGGTTGTCGATGCGGTTGCCCTTCGACCTGCGGTCCTTTCACCACTTGGTAAAATAGCTAAAGATGATAGGTTCCACAAATATTTGCGGAACCTTCTCCCTGCCGCTTAGGAGCAAGCTATAGGATGGCAATGACGATGACGGTATAAATCGCCATCAAGATTTGGCAACCTCACGCGTTCAAATGTTTCACCTTTAGGTGCCTGCCCCCGGGCAGTAACACTGGCTGGCCTCTCTTGATTAACAAGAAGTAACCTCTGCGGGAAGTCTCGCCAGCACTCTACTACCGCCAACTAATGCAACCAGAACAGTTCCTCTTATTTGCCCTAAATCCGCTCTTGCGCGAGCGCACACAAAGTTGTTTCCTCACTCTTTCAGACATCAGGCACGGCATATTTTACCCTCGGAGCTGCCTCTTGCGCGTCAGAGCCCGCATGCTGGAGGAAGGGCGTGGGATGCTTTGACTCTTGCCCACCGAGGCCTTTGATTTAAACATCCCCTCTCCTCTGATTTTGGTAATACTTTGGTAATAGATTGCTTAAAGCCTTTTCTACAATCGATAAACTATGTGGAAAGAGTGTAGTTACGTTATCCGCGGCAAGACGCGAAAGCTCGTTTTCGTTGCGCTGGAAACGCCGAAAATGCCAACGCAGCTCGCCAAGGACCTCAAGATCGCTACTCCCCATATTAGCCGCGCCTTGATGGAGCTGGAAGCGAAGGGACTCGTGGAGTGTTTGACGCCGAGTGAGAGAGTCGGACGAATCTACCGGCTGACAAAACGGGGCCTCAGGGCGCTCAGACTAGTTAAGGAGCTAGAATGAGATTACCCGCCCGCTCCACACGCAAGAGGTCTTTGCGGGAAGCCCTACCTCTTTTTTCGTTCGTGCCCGCCTTGCCGTTGCCGGTGTTGCTACCAGTAGCTGGTGCCTGCTCGTCGGTAACAAGGCTTCCGCCGTCCCCTTCGGTCCTCGGTGATTTTTTGTTTGAGATTGACCTTTCTTTAGATCTCTTCTCTTTCTTCTTCTTTTGAAAACTCTCTTCCTCTCTTCGGCGCGCCGCACATCGGGCAACGCCACTTCTTCGCTCCCGCGCCCGTTCGTTTTCTCATCATCTCACATTCCTATGACGGCCGGGATCCAGCGCACCGTTCCAAAAACTGCGATGTCCTGGCCGTTCCAGTCCCTCCAATTTTCCGCGTTTTTCAGGGTCACGTAAACGTTCGTGTTGTGGTCGAGCAGGAGGAAGTCGTTTCCCGAGACGCTCAGGCGCCCACAGACTGTCACAGGCTTTGCTCCCAAAGTCTCACTTGCTCCTAAAGTCGGTGAAAAATAGAGGTTTAGGAGCAAAGCCTGAGCGTGCACCTTTGCCACGGTTTTACCACCCGTTCTTTACCAATCACTCGAGGTGTATTCTGCCGCCTCGCCGTCTCCGCGTTATTTCGGGGTGCCTTTCGTTGAGGTAATCCCAGCCTCTTGGTGCGATTTTAATCACATTTCCGCTCTTGTACTTGTCGACAAGTCCCATGCTGTGCAATTCGTCGAACAACTTTCGGTATCCTGGTATCTCTTTTACTGCCGTTGTGGGGCAATACTCCCCTCCGTGGGCGTGTATCCACTTGCCGGCCCTAACGAGGAACAGATCGTGATAAGAAGTGAACTCCGCCATCTGCCACACCCGCGACGGCTCGATTATTTCCAGTATTCGGGGTACATCTTTTTTGCCCCGCGGGCGATGGTCGCGCCGAGTTCCGTGAGCTTGACCTTCAGACCGTCCTTGATGATCTCCACTTGGTTCTCCTTCTCGAGCTTGGACAGGAGTTCGATTTCGCCGGGGACCAGTTCGGATATCGGGACCTCCCTTTGCCTGCGGTCAAGGAGGTGGACCAAGATCCGTTCTTCTGGCTCTGGCCTGTAGCCCACCTGCGCGCGGACGAACGGGTTGATGGGGTCAAATATCTTGCCCCTGAGCTCGAGCACAGTTGGGGGTTTTCCTCGCTCCGTGATTATGATATCTGGCACGCCGTGCACGGTCGCTGTTTCGAGAACCTTCATGATCAACGAGATGTTCTTCGACTGCTTCAGAACGCTGCTCGATATCTCGATGGTGCGCGGGTTTTCACCCAGCAGACGGACGAACTCCTCCGCCGAGATCTTCTGGCCCACCTTCACACCGTTCTCGATTTTCCTCACGTCCACCACCATTATTATTACATCCTCCCCGATACCTTATAAATTTACCGATTTGGTAAAACTTTTTACCGATTTTAAGTCTCGCGAGATTCCCAACGCGACATATGCGAGCATCGACTTTTTCATCAGCTCACCCTTCCACCAGCGCCAGCCTCGCGCACACGCCAGAACCCGTACACGAGCAAAGAAACGAAAACCGCCAACAGCATCTCCGCCATACTAGTTGTGCGAGTGCAGCCCTCATTCACCTCTTATGCCGCCTCGTAGCTTAACGCCGCTACACTTCACGCTGACAAGTTTTTCGTTTTCGTATTCCGCAAGCACGTTCAAGGTGGCGGTGACGGAGACGGTACCGGCGACGGTGACGTTGGGCAAGCCCCCGCCGCTATCCCGGCATCTCACCGCATCCCCAGCTTCCGCACCCCCGCGTCGCTCTTCCGACTCGCCGCCTCTTCGCCTGCCGAAACTCCAAGAGAGCCGAACCCCTGGTCAGGACAGGCGGGCTTTCGCTTCCTTGGATTTCTCCGCCCGCTTCGACTTTCCGTCTTTTACTAGAAGTTCGCATTGCCCCTGCTGGTTTTCGCACACCCGTCCCGTCTCCGACTTGAGACTTTTCAGGTGGCGGTGTCGGTAGCGGTAACGGGGACGGTAACGGCGAAATCCCGAAAAATCATCCCTGCCCCTCTCCCCCTACAACTGTCCGAGTGTCGGGAGCGAACGTGAGAGGTGAACGATTAAACATCCCCCCGGCGATACCCCTGCCCCAGATCAGAATCCGGTTTACTTGCCAAAGTAAAGTTTACCTTTACCGTCTGATCTCCATAGTCTGTTACTCGCCCCTGCGCTTGTACCAGCCGATCACGCCGCCGCACGCCGCGCACGTCACGCGGCCGTCCTTCCAGACCTTTTCCTCGGCAATGCAGTAAGGGCAGAAAAACCTCGCGGCCTGCCGATCCCCTTTCATGACGAGAGCCACCCCCTTCTGTCGATTCAGGTGCCCTCGTGGGATCTACGCAGAATTTATCTCGCGGGCTTGAAAATTTTCCGTTTACCCATATTTATAGGGGGGGCGATATGAGGTATCGGGGGGTGTATTTAAGGGGCCGCGATGCCCAGTTTTCAAGCAAAGGTGGGCCGATCCCATCAGGGAGCGATATTATCGGGGAGTGATATATTTTCCTATCAAAAATTGATACATTCCTCGGCCCGGGGCGGTTAACGAAAAATGAGCAGCGAATTACCGAAAAACGGGCAAAGGAGCTAGCTTCGTCTATTCGGTTTCTCCTCAGGTTTGCGGATTGCTTCGGCAGGCAAAAGTCAAGTCGCGGCGTTTTGACACCGTGTGCAATGTAGCCTCACCAATTGCGTGTTGATCCCAAAAGGTAAAAAAGTTCCGGCGCCGGCGAGCGATACAGCGAACGAACGAGCGAAGCGAGTGAGTGAGTTACAGCGTTTGGACACCTCACCTCATTACTATTTTTTTAGTAATTTATTACTATTTTTTTAGAGATATCCCAGTTAATCGAGTTGGGGGCTTGCACGGGTTGAACGAGCTTACGTATATATAACAATTTTGGTGATGTTCGGCGACTGGTCGCACATCCCGAGCCCCTTTCACCTCAGCCACACAAAGATGATTACAAAGCCAAATGACCCCTGGCGCGTCGCTCGGGCTGGGGCCCCCTCCGACCCTTCACTACGCTTCGGGGTTTCGCTCCGCTCAACAACGAGGGCTGACCCTCCCCCAGTCCTCCGGACTTACTCCGCTCGCCCTCGCTCCGAGCGTAAGCATTTCATTCTGGGGAGCCGGTAGAATTTGGACCCGTAACTAGAAGCCGCACGTGAGGTCCCCGAGCCAAGATGCCCAAGCGTTGTAGTCGATGGCGTAGCAGTTGCAACACCCCCACGCACCCACATATTTTTGTTGAGGCACGAGCACAAGATTTACTATCAATTTTGTGAATGTCGTCCGCGATGCCGGTCTATGCAATCTTGGAAAGTGCACTTTTTCTGACCCCCTCCAAAAACGGCAAAAATCGCCTCAAAAAAGCATCAAAGTTTTTTCTATCAACTTTGACGAGCATCAGGTGCTCCGTTTCCCCCGCTGGAAAATCCCGCTCCTTCAGCATTATCCCGGACCGCCCTTCAAAGTTCTCCCTGTACTTTTTGTAACTGTTGATCGCGAAAATCGCTTTTTCTGCGCAGGCGGCTTTCAAATCTTCGATCTTTAATCTGCGTTCTTTCTCGATGAAGTACAGATCGGCGACGTCTCTCGTTTTCGTGCCTTTCCTGGTCAGCAGGGCCCGTACCTTTTCGCACGCGATTTCTCTCACGTCGTAAACGAGGCATTTCATCGGTTCATAAAAACCGACGAATTCTTCAAAATATTTTTTGTCTGTCCCCGAAAACGAATTGATGTCTGCCAGGGGAACCACCGTCCTCCGTGTTATCGGGAATTTCAAAATTTCTACAAAAGTCACCTGCACTTTCACGAAAGAATCTGCCCCCGTGAATACCGAACGATACCAGATTTTGAAGGTAACGAGCTTGTTGTTGCTCCCGATCTCTACGTATTTTTTATCGCTTTTCACCGGCTTGAAATCAAAACCGTGCTTTGTCGAAATTTCATCCAACTTTTTCCCGAATGCCGTGATCTTCTCGGAGCAGATCTTCTTCACCCGCTTTGTTGTTTTTCCACCGAAGATGCCCTGGTCGATGAAAGTAAAGTCCAAATCTTCAGAAATTCTGTGATAATCCAAGTACACTTTTGACAAGCAGGTGCCGCCCTTGAGGGCGTACTCCCCGTTTTTCAGCCCGCTGAGGATGACGTTTATGACAAAATCTTTTTCTAACAGCTCCTCTGATTTCACCCTCGTCGCGGGTTTCAAAAACGCGATGAACTCTTTCAGCTTTTCTTTGTCCATCCTAGCGCCCCGGCAATGATTTTTCCGATGGTCTTCGGGTAGTTTTTCGCGTAGTCCATCAATTTCTTCCTGTCGACGTCCCCGGCGTACTCTTCGATCAGGGAGATTATCGCCTCCCCCGATTTTCCCGACAACCTGTACAGGTAGGCCATGTCCAACAAAGTTTTTTCGGCGTCGCTGTAGTTGATCGGGATACCGTTGGCGGTCGTAGTTTTTTCGATCCCGAACGAGAACAGGGGGGGCTTTATTTTCACGAACAGGAAGCTTGAGCCGAGAATTTTCATCGGCCTCACCCTGTTAAAGCGCTCGTTCAGTACATAATCAACCGCAAAAATCTCGTGCGTCAAGTTCATCATCTTGAGGGCGGTGTTCAGGCCGAAATACCAGTTCCCCACCCCCTTCAACCTCAGTCCCTCCGAGAGGAGCTCATCCGCGGAATATTTTATAACGCCCGTTTTTTTCTCGTTGAAATCCCTCAAATAGTAAATCCCCCTGAAGATCGTCAGGAGATGCCCTTTATTCATGAGGCCGATTTTCGTGCGCCCGAAATCAAAGCCGTACCTGTCACAAACAGCCCTCAGGTCGTCCGAGGTCAGGATCTTCTTTTTTTTAAGGGAAAATTCCCTGACGACGACATCTTTTCGTTTCATATCATAGTTCACCCATTTGGTTGATTTATAATATAAGATGAATCCGGCCGTATTTAACGGTTACGACGACGGTGCGACCGAGCCCGCCGCGGAAAAGCCGATTTGTGGCCCGGCGAAGGATGCTTATTTGGCGCCCCCCGTCGCGCCCCGCTCGCCCTCGCTCCTCGCGAAGCATTCCCATCCTGGGCTTTTGACCGCCAATTTTTGCCTCATAACAAGTGCTCGTTCCCACACCGCCCATCGCAGCACCCAACGCCAACCCCTCACCGTTCCATCAACTCCACGAACTCATCCGGATACCAATACCCATACCAGCAGAGCATAGCAATTGGCGCCCCTCTGAACTCCTTTATGTAGAGATGCCAGCGCTCTTTTTCGGGGATCTTTCGCAACCGATCCTCTATTTTCGAGATGGCGCCCAGCACATTTTGAAGATTCGCTTCCAATCCTTTCATCAGTTTTAACGCGTCGGGGATGGATTTTCCCTTTAGTTCTAGTTGGACAAATTTCGATAAAAGTGCCGTACGCGACGCCATCTCCCGCAGCTTCCTTTTGGAGAGCCTGTTGTTTTTGGTGAGATACCCCGTAAAACCCGCGACAGCGTTGCTCATGGATTCGATATCCCCCAGCAGCGTTTTGTCCCTCACCCACGGAGGAACATACGGCACCGCAGTCATGATCTTGCATGTATTTGCCAAGTCCGCCAGGGCATCATCGATATCTACCTTCAGATCTCGGAATGCTGACACTTCTGCGAAGCATTTCTGATACGCATCTGCAACACCGTGTAAATCTGTTGAAATTCTCAGTAAATTGTCGATATCGTAGAATTGTTTGATGCAGTCGATAGCTCTCGCGAGCGGGATCCCTATTGTGTTCGGACCTATTGCAGATAACTTATCCCCCAGCATGGAGTTCGCTGTTGGTGTCGCAACCTGAACATCGGAATCATAATAGAATGTTTTCAATTTACTCTTCACCAGCTCATACTCCGGCTTGTGCAGCACGGCATCGAGTTTGATCATTGTCTCTGCTTTCTGCGCGGGAAAATATGTAGGGGCTTCGATGTTAAACATTGCCAACGGCACCTTGTCCAGGGACTTTGTAGTATTTGTATACCTTGCCGCCGAATTTCAAACAGATATCGCCAACGATTTTCTCGAGCTCCTTCTCGCCTATGTCCGCAGATATGTCGACATCTATGCTGAGCCTCTGGAGGTCTTCGGCCGTCAGCAGCTGGCAGGCGGTGCCGCCTTTGAAAACAAAATCAAACCCCGCAGCGTTGAGTTGGGCGATATACTCTAGGCAGTGAAGCGCCCTCTCCTGCAGCAGCGGGTCTATGCCCTTTTTCGATGTGGAAAGTATGAAATTTTTTTCAAAGTATTTCTGTCTGCCGTATATCCTGCCGAGCCTCAGTTCATCGTACACCGCTAACGGCTCCTTTTAAGTTCTCTCGCCAGCTCGTTTTTTACATTTCTTCTCGCGGCATACCTGCTGAAAACTTTTAGATCTATTAGGCCATCTCTCAGGGCGTTTTTCACGGCATCAATCAGCTCAGACGGGGGTATCGGAAATTTTCTTCTTGTGCTGAGGAAATACAAATCGATCAGCGCCTTCTCCAAACTCGCGGTGAGTACACCGCTCACTCTTATCGTTGCATATTTTTCGCTTTTTTTGAATAAAATCACGTCGATGGGGGAGCTGAAAATATCTTCAAGCTCCTTTGCGGTGGGATCTAGCAAGGATGCCGATCCCTCCTCCAAAAGGACGTCTTTTATGTTGCCCACCGCATACTCGTCGGCTTCGATGAAGATGATGTGCTTTCCCAGCATGTGGTGGGATACCGGCGATATCATTTCAGTACTCCAGATGACGAAAGGCGTGAGCGGCATTTTTCTTTGGACGAGTTTCGCTATTTTTCCGATTTCCCTGCCCAGGTACATGCTTCCAGAGATGTACTTTCCCTTTGCTATCCTCGTGAGCGAGCCGCACTTTGCAAGCCTGCTCAGGTAACAGGATGCGGTGCGTTTGGTCGTGCCCATGCCTGCCGCCAGCTCATCCGACGTGACAAACCTTTTCTGGCGTTTGAGCCAACGGATGACCTCCGCGGGGACGTTCTTCGGGTAATCTCTCATTCTCCATGCTCCTTGACCTCTAGTATAACATCTGTCATATTTAAAGGTTTTTTGACAGATTTTATATTCGACTGTTTTGTCGGGGCCGCCCCCGCAAGGCGGCGGGCGTTAGATCTTCGAAAGAAGGTTTGAATACTTCTCCATCCTCATGATCTTCCCCTCGGGCTGCACGAGCCACGTCATCCAGCAGAGCTCTACCGGCCTGTACCCGCAGACCAACGCCACCTCTTCGGCCTTCCTCACGAATTCCATGTCGTCGTTTATCGGCTCGCGGCCGGCCTTCACCAGGATCTCGTTCACCACCCTCTTGACTATTTTGTCCGGCATCACGGTGTCGACGCCGCCCATCATCCTCAGGTACTGGAACGTGACCAGGCCGACCCCCTTGATCCTCCCGACGGGGTCTTCCCTCCATCCTTCGAGGCCGGCGCTTCTCGCCCAGGTCCTCAGGGCCTGCCTGTCGCGGCCCACAGTCGACAGGTACGAGGCTATTCCCTTTGCAGCAATCCATGACCTCTCGTTTTTCCAGATCTTTCTCAGCCCGCCCACCTCCGCCCCCGCGAGGTCCTTGAGGTCCCTTATCTCCCCGCTCTCCACAAACTCCTCGTTGAACTCCTCGACCTTCGGGACGACCGCCGTGAAATAATTCAGACCGATCGATGTGAAGGCCGCGTCCACGACCATCAGAACCACGCTTCCCCCCCACCTCTCCGTCCTGAGGCACCTGTCGCAGTGCTCTCCTATCCCGGAAACTCTCCGCATGTACCCGTCGACTATCTCCTTCAGCAGGGGCATCTGGCCACCATCCCACGTTTACAGGTATTTCGGGCGCGCATTTAATTTTTCGGCGTTTCTCCCGCGGCCCCCGCGTGGCCAAGCTCATCCGGAACCTGGAGAAAGCCCTGTAGCGTTCGCCTCGCTCTCCGATGGCGGGGCGCCGATCCCTCGGTCACCCGTACATCACCTCCGGTTCGGCGCTTCTGCCCGCCCTTTTCCCCGAGCGTTCCCTTTTTCTTTTCCTGAACTTTTTCTCCACCGCCCACCCGATTCTCGTTGCACCAAATGGCACTGCCCCACCTCAAAGAGTTTGAAATTCTTTGCGCTCATCCCGGCCACTCCTTTTGAAAGCCCGTAACCCAGCACCGCTCCCTACCCGTACATCGCGTTTTCGTTGCTTGTCTCCCTTTCGTGCCGCCCGGCCCTGGCTTCCCTCCACGCGAGGTTGAGCTCGTCGATGAAGGCGTCGCTCTCGTCGAACAGCTTCTTCGCCGCCTCCTCGATCCTTTTCTCGAGCACCTCCGACATCTCGAGGTCGTGCATATCCCTGTCAAAAAACCTGCGCAGGATCTCGACGACCACGTACGCCTGCGCCCGCGAGTACGACGCGCGCAGCCCGGCGAGGATCCCCACCGCCGCGTCGAAGCAGCGCTCCACCTCCTGGTCGGACAGGAACTCCGTCTCCCCCGCCTTCGGAGGCGCTTCCGCTTTCCCTTCACTTTTCTCGGCCGAAACCAGACCGGTCTTCCCGCGTGCCTTACAAACCATACCACCACCTCCATTACGCGACACGGTCCTCCCAGTTGTATTATCTGCTACAAGTATTATATAAATCTTACTACTATCTTTAAATACTACAAAATCAAGTGTATGCAGGGATGGGCGATGGGAAAGGACGTGGTGACGAGTATCAGGATCGACGGGGAGCTCTGGAAGGAGGCGAAGGTGTACGCGGTGAAGAACGACACCACGCTCGGGGAGCTCATAGAGCGGCTCCTCAGGAAAGAGCTCGGGAAATCGAAGTAGCACGGGTTTCCGCCGATGCCTTGTGCGTTGTTGTAG
>CAZLQN010000014.1:0-13932 GCA_964561735.1 Hadarchaeota archaeon (SeqCode)
CCCGTGGCGGGTATATCGGGCCGAGGCGATGAAGTCTGGAAAAATCACCCCGCACGTAGTTCAGCATGATCGCTTGGGCCTCGTCATCCAAATTGTGGGCCGTCGCTAACTTGTCGGCGCCGAGTTCCCGCGCCGCTTTGTTGAGCAGCGACCTGCGCATCACCCCGCAGTAGGTGCACGGGTGCTGGCGGCTCTTTCGCTTTTTTGCCACCCTCACTATCTCGTCGAGCGTGGCTCCATATGCCTCCTTGAAACTGACGATTAGATATTCTACTCCAAGTTCCTCCGCGTTCTCCCTCGCCACGGGCAGGCTGTGATCGCGATAGCCCTTTATCCCCTCGTCGATCGTGACGGCCGCCACCTCGCAGTTCTTGTTTTTGCAGTAATCCGCGATCAGATGGAGGGCAACGACGCTATCTTTGCCTCCGGAAACCGCGATTGCGATTTTCTCGTTCGGTGCGATGAGTTTGTGTTCGGCTACCGCGCGCCAGAAACGGCGTTCGACGCTTTTTGTCAGGCAGCGGTCGCAGAGCAGCGTGCCAGCGTAGCGGCGGTTGTAGACGGCCCTGCGCCCGCAGAAAGTGCACTTCATTTAGCCACCCGTGACGATCGGTATTATTTCGACGATGTCGTCGTTTAAGAGGCGCTCTTCTTCAGGCACAATTTTTTTGTTGCACCTGACGGCGACGACATCTGGATTATAGTTCAATTGTTTCAACAAGTCGGCGATTTTTGCGCCCTGCGTCAACTTTATTTTTTTGGTTCTTCTCTGCCCGTACAGCTTTACCGTGACGACAATCATCTTCGTCATATCACCACAGGGCTGGGAGGAAGCTCACTATTATGAGTGCCAGCACGAAGAAGGAAAACCCGAGAGCGACACGGCGGGCGGTTTTTGCGGATGTTCGTTTTTCAATGATTCCAGAGAGGATGTAACCGCCGTCGAGGGGTATCGCCGGCAACATGTTGAAGAGCCCGATCGCGAAGTTGAGCAGGAACATCCACGTCAGCAGGGTGATGATTGGCCACGGTAAAAATGAGTCGTTACAATACGGATGGAACAGCGGGTAGCCCACGATCCCATAAGAGATTGCAGCGAGGGTGAATAAGGGGTTGATAAAGTCCGACCGCGATATGGCAGAAATAGGAACCAATCCCAGATAGCCGAGGTTTTCATTTTCTTCGGATGAAGCGATGGTGATTGTAAATATATTTTCGTTTGTCACAATTGTGAGGTTGTCTCCCGGGTGTGTGTTGTCCATAAAATCGTGGAAATCGCCCCACTCGTTCATTTGCACGCCGTTGATGGAAAACAATCGCATGCCGGGCTGCAGAACGCCATAGGCTGGAGTGTTTTCAGCGGTTTCCCAGACGTAGACACCAGGGCGGGGCACTACCGCCACAAGGAGGATGGACAAACAGAGCAACGCCAGCAGGATATTTGCAAACGACCCCGCCCCGTACACCCGGAGGCGTTGCATGATCGGTGCTTTCTTCAGACGCTTTTCATCGGGCTCGACGAATGCCCCAGGGATCACAATGAACGCCATCGCCCCGACTGATTTTACTGGGAGATTCTGTGCACGAAGGACGAAGCCGTGCGAAAGCTCGTGCACTAGAAGTACGCTAAGGATAGCGATCAAACCCTCCAAAAGGGGAATTGTCAAGCCCGGTATCACGAGCCTCACGCCGGGCGGTGCAACGGATGGGCGAGTGACGATAAAAGCCGCGTTTAGGATGAGGTTCACAAGCATGAACACCATGAGCGCAAATCCAACGATCACAGATGCAGTTCCAAAGGTACGCCACCCGCTTTTATGCGCTTTGGCGGTGTTATCGATGAAGTTCAGGCCCCGTTTGGTGCGCCACATCAGCATGCCGGGCCCGACCTCGATGTTTCTTTTCTTCAGATTGTAACGGCGATTGAGTAGAAATATCGTTAACCAAAATCCAGCTAGGAACACCAACGCCAACGCTAGCCAAGTCATGTCCATAGTTTTCCCGTAGTCCTTTAATATTGAGGGGCTTAAATTTCTCTGGATGGCATGTTTTATCTCGTGTTGACGACTATGAAGGCGCGCGCCGAAGCCGAGCGCATGGCAAAGAAAATCATCGGTGAAAAGTTAGCAGCATGCGTGAATGTCGTCCCAAGCATAAGCTCGACGTATCGTTGGAAGGGGAAAATCGAGCGTTCGAGGGAAACTTTGCTTTTGATAAAGACATCTGGCGAGAAGCTTGACAAGTTAATTAAAAGGATTAAAAAGCTCCATAGTTACGAAGTTCCAGAAATAATAGCGCTGCCCATCGAACGAGGCCTACCAGAATATTTAAAGTGGTTGAAGGAAAGCTTGAGGTGATAAATATGGGCATCCCGCTGATAGAATCGCATAAAGTTATCGCACCTCGGCCGATATTGTTGATAACCACCGTCGACAAGCAGGGGCGGATAAACGCCGCGCCGATGTCGTTCGTGATGCCGGTGGAGATGGATCCACCAATTCTAGCGCTTTCGACTGGATACGATGGCGATACTTACAAAAACATATCTGAGACCAAAGAATTCGTGGCGAACGTCGTCGGCGAGGATATCAAGAAGCAGATGTGGACGTGCAGCAAGTCTTTCCCGCGCGGGGTCAATGAGCTCGAGAAGGCCGGCCTGCATTGGGAACCGTCCGAGAAGGTGAAGCCGCCGCGCGTCGTCGAGTGCCTGGCCAACTTGGAGTGCAAGCTAGAGTGGGTGCACGAAGGCGAGGAATACGTAGTTGTGGCTGGGCGAGTGGTGGCAGCGAACGTGAGGGAAGGCGTCGTCAAGTCTGGAAAGTTCAACGTCAAGGAAGCGAAGCCCCTGCTTCACCTCACCGGCAAGTTGTTCGTCGTAGGAGATCACGTTGTAGAGCTATGATTGGATGGCTAGGCCAGTAAAAGTTGCTGACACCGTCGAAGTATTGTACGACGAGAAACGCTGGACATTGTTCAGACAGTTACGGCAGCGGGCTAGGGACATCATGCTCGCCCTGTCGAGGCGCAACGTTGTGTCGATAGTTCATGGGAGCGTGGCCCGCGGGGATGTCGACCGAGCAAGCGATGTAGACATCTTTGTGCCGTCGATTGTGCAGTCTTACGAGGTAGAACTCGCACTTGACGACGCAGGATTTGTTCCGATCGAGCGCGAAATCGTTGTGGCGACTCCATGGCAGCTGCCGAAGGCACACATCTACCTCGATAAAAATTGTTCAGTCACATTTCCATTGACGAAGCCGAAGCGTTTGGAGGTCGAGTTCTACTACTTTGGAGGGGCTATAGATTTGCGCCAGGTGGAACGTGAAATTCGCGCAGCTGGGGTCGACAAGCGATTGATGCTGATAGAGCCAACGCCGCAAGGCCACGTCGAAAGCCAGGTGATCGGGAGGGAAGCGGAGGTCGCTAAGCAGATAGGCGTCGGCCAAGACATCGTCCGAGAGCGAGTGCAGGTGTTGACGAGACGAAGCGATGTTGGACACACCGGCGTGTTCATCGAGAGGAAGCTGGCTCCGGACGAGGGGTTCGAAGCCGTCATGCAGCAATTACTAAACGAAAATCCCGAGATGAAGATTCGTCTGAGGGGGAAATAGTTCAAGCGATTTCTCTGAATCGGTTTATCACAAATTCTTTATCGATCGCCGATATGAAGTTTCCAACCCGAGGCCCGAACTCCCTCCCTATCAGCGCAATGTACACCGCCTTGAAAAGTTCTTGTGGCTCGATGTCGACATTTTGAGCGATCTCATATATGTGATTGTGAAGTTCCACCGGCATGTAGTCCTTATTGGATAAATCGTCTGCCAAAATTTTTAGTCCATTTTTCTGCTCCACCGTGATGGCATTAGCTTCAGGTGGCAAAGTTTCAGCGATCTTGAATTTGAGATGTTCTGGAGCATAGTCGTTTATCCAGTTGAATGCGCGCTCCAAACGTTGTGTCGCAAGTTCGACATCCGTCTGGCTTGGGTCGGTCATCATCCCTCTAGATTTTATGACATCTATCGCCTGATCCCAATTCTTAACAACTTGACACAGCACGGCGGCGAACCTGAACGATATCCGTTGTGGCTGCTGTTTTGGCGTCGCCCTCACCTGCGAGAGTTCATAGATGCGTTCGACTTGCTCCTCCTTTCTGTCGCCTATGCCGGTTTCCGTGAAGTAGGCGTTCTCCACCATGTCGTATTCATCGTAGAAGTCGAGCAGGGGCAGACCTGGGTCGAACTCCTTACTCTTCATCGCTTTGCTCCTGAAGATGAAATATCGAAGGAGCTCCGGTTCAGCCGTGCTCAACCATTGAGGCAAAGTGAAGACCACGCCTCGAGATGAGGACATTCGTCGATGCACTATTTCACCAGTTTCTTCATCCACACCCTTCAAGCTGACCCACTCGTATGGCACAGGGTATGGGGCATCGTAGCCGAAGACCTGCTTCGCGATGATCTTGCCAGTTTCATAGCTGCCGCCGGCGGCCGCATGGTCCTTTCCAAAAGGTTCGCAGGTCACACCCAGCAGTTTCCAACGCGCTGGCCATTCCACCCGCCATGTCAGCTTTCCTCCCCCTTTGCCGTAGTCGGCCTCGCCCTCGTGGCCGCAGCCAGCCACATAGTCGCACCCATCGCACTTGTAGCTCACGTAGTTGTCGTGCCACGCATAGGTTTTTGTGGTGGCGAGCCTGCCGCATTTTTCGCAGATGGCGTCGTACGGCAACCAATCCTCGGGCAAAGGTTTCGCTCGATATCTGTTGAGGATCTCACGTATCTCGTCAGCGTGCTCGAGGGCAGCGCGAATGAGGTTCGTCATCTTTCCGCTCCTGTAGATTTCAGCGGCGGAGTAGATTTTCACCTGGATGCCAAAGTCCTCAAGCGAATCCGTGAAAGGTCTGGAGAAGTAATCCACGAAGTTTTTATGTGTCTGGTCTGGCGATGGGATGTTTATGTAAGGCATGCCGAGGTACCGCTTGTATCGCTCGGCCAGATCGCCCTCGTTCAGCGGCCACGGGATGCGCCGCATGGGGTCGTAGTCGTCGGCGTACCATATCGCCTCCGCCTTGCCCCCAGTCTGCTCCACGGCACGGCGGATGCCGTCGGCGATGAAGACATCGTTGCAGTGTCCGATGTGGATGTGGCCGGAGATGGAGATCCCGCTTGCGATGGTGTGCTTCTCACCGCGACCGAGCAACGCCTTGGCTATCTGATCTATCCAGTGCATGGAACCCACGTAGATTTATATCACCCATCGTAAAACTTTAGCGGGGAAGGATGAAACCAGCAAAGCATATGGCGTCGATACCGCAGTCGAGCACGCTGAAGGTGCTCAGCTTGGCGAAGGAGCTTGAGCGGAAGGGTGAGAATATCATCCACATGGAGGTCGGTGAGCCAGATTTCGACACCCCGGATCACATCAAGAAGGCTGCGGAGGAGGCGTTGGCCAGGGGGATGACGAAGTATACGCCCAGCGCTGGTTTGCCGGAGCTGAGGGAAGCCATCGCCGACCACCTCAAGCCGGAGGGCATCCAAACCTCTTACAAAAATGTGATAGTCACACCTGGCGCGAAGCATGCTATCTTCTGTGCTATGGCGGCAGTTCTAGATCCAGGCGACGAGGTCATAATTCCGAGCCCATGCTGGACGTACGAAGCAATGGTGTTGATGTTTGGCGGCAAGCCGGTGTTCGTGGAGACGAAGGAGGCCGATGATTTCAAGCTGAAGGCGAAAAAAGTTGAAAATGCTCTGACGAAGAAGACGCGGATGGTCCTGCTGAATTTCCCTAACAACCCGACCGGGGCTGTGATGAATAAGGAGGACTTGAAAGAGATAGCTGACTTGGCGGTCGATAAAAAATTGTGGGTCCTCTCGGATGAAATTTACGATTGTTTGGTGTACGCTGGGACTCACACGAGCATAATGTCTTTCCCAGGCATGGATGAGAGGACGATATATGTGAACGGCTTTTCGAAGGCATACGCGATGACTGGTTGGCGCTTGGGCTACGCCGTGGCCCCGTATGAATTGATAACGGAGATGGACAAAGTCCAGCAGGCCTCGACCTCCTGCGTGGCTGGTTTCGTCCAGGCGGCGGGCATCGCGGCCCTGCGCGGCCCTCAAGACCGCGTGGTCAAGATGCGTGAGGAGTACAGCAAGAGGCGCGAAGTGATCGTCGAGGGATTGAATTCAATCGATGGCATCACCTGCAGCAAGCCGGCGGGCGCATTCTACGTATTTCCAAACGTCAAGGAACTTGGCAAGTCTTCGCTGGACCTCTGCGAGCTCCTGTTGAAAGAGGCTGGCGTGGCGGCTGTGCCCGGCAGCGGGTTTGGACCATACGGCGAGGGGCACGTGAGGTTCAGCTACGCGACGTCGATGGAAAATATCAAAAAAGCGATCGATTTGACTCGCGATCTTGTTAAGAAGTTGACTCATAAATAGATTTTAGGACTCGCCTGATTTCCTTCGCCTTCTCAGTTCCTATGCCGTGTACTTCCTGCAACTCTTTCTCTGACGCACCCATCACTCGCTCCACCGTGCCAAAATGTTCAAGCAGTCTTTTAGCAAGCACAGCCGAGACGCCAGGCAATCCCTCCACGATGAATCGCTGCTGCTCGGGCAAAGTGAGCTTTCGCGCCGACCCCCGAATCGCCACCTCGCGCGCTTGCTCAATTTGTTCTCGCCTTGCCACGATTGCAAGGACCGCTGCGGTTTCCTTCTCATCGCGGGTCGGCAGGATGGGTATCCCAAAGTCGATGGCGAGGGCCGAAAGCGCGCCACGGATGGCGTTGGGATGTATGGCCCTCAGCGAGTACAGCCCTTCGCCTTCCAATATTAACATCGGCCGCTCGAATGTTTCCCCCAGTCGCTGCGCCTGCTCCATCAGTCGCTTGTCCACGATCGATTGCAAAAAATCTTTTACTGATTTCCGTTCCACGCCGACTCGGTCGCTCAGAACAAAGTCCCCAACATCCAACTGCCGAGCTTCGACCTCTACTCCTAGCTTCGCCAGCTCCCGTACGACCCCGGAAGGCATCTCGCGGTGGTCCACTATCACCTTGACCTTCTCAGTTGCAAATTCCTCAAGGGCTTTTTGCCCAACCATCCCTTTTTCCTCCTCCCGTTGGCCGCGCAGCATCTCGCGCATACGTCGTTCCTTTTTCACCGCGGACCAATAAAACGCTTCGTCCCTCGTGCCCTTCGCGAGCAAAGCGATTACCCTGCCTGGCTTGACTCTGCCCGTCCGTCCGCGCCGTTGGATGAATCGAATCTCGCTCGGCACGGCCTCGTAGAATATCACCAAATCGACGCTCGGTATGTCCAGCCCTTCCTCGCCGACAGATGTAGATACTAGCACATTTATTTCGCCGGATCTAAATTTATCCAAGATTCGCCCCTGTTCCTTCTGGCTCAGGCCCCGCTCGTCCTCCCTACTGGCCTGTCCGATAAATTTCACCGCTAAAACATTGCTAAGTTTGTTTAGCTCTTTCACAATTTGATCCGCAGACTCGCGATAGTGGGCGAAGATTATCACTCGAGAGTTTGGATTTTCCGAGAAGTGTCTCTTGACTATTTGCAGAGCTTCTGATATTTTCGGATGCTCAATTCTCCCTCGCAGCCTTTCGGCGATGTTGATTATCTGTTCGATCCTCGGATCCTTCGCTAGCAGCTTTATCGCCTTGGTGGATCCCGGCATCTTTGCTTTTTTTGTCAACTGCGATAGGTAGTGAGCTAAAAAGTCCAGCCCCTGAGTTTCTAGCACCTCGATTGCATGGCAGAGCCTGAACGCCGACGCCTGTGCGACCAACCCGAGATAAAAATTTTCTGGAGGGTTTGGTTCAAGTTCGTGCATCGCCTCCAGTATCTCCTGTTGCACGCGCAGGAGGTCCCGCTTGGTCACGTCTTGGACGCTTGCGATGAAACCTAGCTTCTTCAGCTTGAAGAGGTGTTCCTTCAGCTGTTCATCCAAGAGGCGTTTGACCTGAACAAATGCCGGCGGGAGTTCGAGCCGTCGCCACTCGATGTCGATCTTCTGCACGTACGGCTTGACGTCCGCATCTTTTTCTGACCTCACCTCAACTTTTTCTATGAAGAGGTTGTGCCTGACCTCCTCGATCTTTCCCAGCTCCGCCCCGGGTGAAGCGGTGAGCGCGAGGATGAGCGGGTTTTTCACGTCGTGCATGTACCGCTCGGCGATGAACTTGTAAGAGTAGTTGCCGACCGCGCGGTGCGCCTCGTCGAATACGAGCAAGGAGAAGTCGTCGAGCGACAATTTCTTTGTGATGAGGTCGTGCTCCACTACCTGTGGTGTCGCAAAAATTAGCTTAGCTTGGTTCCAAATTTTTTCGCGTTCCTCTGGTGGCACGTGTCCAGTGAGAACTTGAAATTCTTTCGTCGGCAATGTCATGACTTTTGAAAAAGTTTTGCAATGTTGTAATGCGAGCGGCCTCGTTGGAGCCATCACCAAGATTTTTTTATCAGGAAATTTTGTCAATCGATGTGCCGCAAGCATGACGGCGATGTTCGTTTTCCCGAGACCGGTTGGAAGCACGACCAAAGTGTTGGCTTTTGCAGCGGAGCCGAGGATGATCTGTTGGTACATCCTCGCTTCCATAGCTTCATTTTTGATCAACGGATGTTGGATGTGAGACATACAATAACATCTTTATCCATAAAAATAAACATCCGAGTCAAACTTTTTGGATATTTTTAGAAAAAATTTTGTAGACATTTTGTGAGCGCTCCAGGTTGATCTGCGACTACATCCAGCCTATCGCGCAGCCAGCTCGGCAGGCTCGGCTTGACAAACGCCGTCGAGACCCTCCAGTCCATGAATATCACAGCCGCCTTATCTGTGACCAAGCGGTGCGCCCTGCCGGCGGCTTGGCACATCCTGCGGTGCGCCGGCAGGTAGTATCCGTATAATTTCCCTTTTCCTGGGAATTGGGATTCATAATATCTGATCAAAGTTTCCGTACGTTTTGTTGGTTTTCCGTACGGTATGCCAACGACAATGACGGCGTTCATTTGATCTCCAGGGAAATCTCCTCCCTCGCCGTTGCGACCGCCCTGAACGCCTAGCAACACTGCGCCGCCTCTCTTAGCATGCGCCTTGAAATTTTTGATCAAACGGTCGTTCTTCGACGATGATGTCACGCGTTCCTCCGTGAAAAGCGGTTTCGAGACGTGTTTGGAGAGCCCGGCGTCGAGTAGCCCTTGGAGCACGTTGTAGCTAGCGGCGAAAATTCCGACGTTCGCGGGCGTGGCTTTCACAACCTCAGCTATCCTCGAGACCATCTTCTCGTACATCTCCCGCGTCCTGAATGTCTCCTTCGTCGTCACCCCCTTCACGACTAACGCAAGGACATTTTCTGCTGGAAAAGGCGAGGGATAATGAGCGAGCACAGTATCTGCGGGCAGCCCCACGACATCTCTGTAGGCCTCGAGAGGTGCCAGCGTGCCAGACATGTTGATCGTGGAGTAAGCACCATCTATGACAGGTTGAGTTATGATTCTGGAGTCTAACGCTTGAATCTCCAGTTTTATTGTGGGCTGCCCACCTTTTCCTTTCGTCCTCGATATCATGTGAAGGAATTCGGTTTTCTCGCTCGTCTCGCACCAAGCCGCCAAAAAGGTGCCGATGCTTCTTATCGCCGAACGCGGGGCCTTGTCCTCCCTCAGTTTGATCAAGATGTGTTCGTCTCCTGATTCTATCAGCGTCTCAGCCAAGCTGGAAAATTTTGTTTTGAGCCCAGCTTCCTTGAGAAAGTGATCCACGTGTTCCTCGAATTCTTTTCCCCGTATGATTTCTTCGCCATCCTCATCGTTGCCGATTTTTTCATCTGCTAAATCTTGTAGCAATCTATGAACGTCTCCTGATATCTGATATGCCAAGTCGTCCTCAAACTCCTTCGCCTCGCGTATAGCTGATACTATCGTAAAGTCTGTGAGTTCATCGCTCGCCAGTTCTATTGCAATGTCCGGCAAATTGTGGGCCTCGTCGAGCACGATTATCAAATCTGAGAGGTCTGCATGCATGTTGCGCAGGAAAAGCGGCCTGATCGACGGGTCGAGCAAATACACGTAGCTGGCAGCCACCACCCTTACATCACCTAGCGCACCCTTCGCCATCTCGTACGGGCAGAATTCCTCATCTCTGCAAGTTTCGATGAGTTCCTCCGCTAGTGTAGGGTTTGTCGCTATCGTCTGCTGAAGTTCAGCGACCATATCACCTCGCTCATCCATATTTTCGAAGAACTCGCACTTGCCGAGCTTGCGCAAAGTTTCGCATGCACGCGCTGCATCGGCGGCGCCAGTGGTGAAGCGGTGGACGACGGGATTGATGCACATCTCCCGCCTTCCGCGCAGCGAGATGCCAGAAACTTTTATCTTACTTTTGAGCGCTCCCAACTCCTCTATGACGCGGTCCATCTGTTTGTGTGTCCTGCTGCAGTAGACTATGCGGCACTTCTCGGCTTTCGGGGAGGTGAGGATGCCGCAGAGGGCCGAGATTGTCTTGCCCATGCCGGTCGATCCTTCGAGCGCCACGTGTTTTCCAGACGCTACGGCAGCTTGAATGGCGCCAATCATCTCAGCTTGGGTCGGCCTGATCTCCTTGTACGGAAAAATTTCGTCTAGTGTCGGCGTCATCAAAATAACTGGAAGGCGATGGTATATGTATAGACAACTATCCAGAGGACGAGCCACATGGCGAGGTATGGCCAGAAACCGTACCAGCCAAGGCGCTTCCCACCGATTTTTTTCCGATCATCTTCAGGGAGTTGTTCTATTACGATTTTTAGCGCGGGGACTGCTGATTTATACGCAACGTACAAAAAGAGAATTGCGAGGAGGATTGGGATGTACACGCCGTATGATGTTGCCCTTTGTGAGACAGAAATAATCCCCGAAATGACCCCGGCTAGCGTCCCGAAGCCTATGAAGAACAGCGTCAGTTTATTCAATATTCTCATAATTCCCACCAGGTGTTCACCATGAAGCTCTCCATGTCAAGCTTAGACATTATGATTTGCGCTCGCGAGCTTAAAAATGCTATCGGTGCACGAGTGGACAAAGTCTACGAACTCGGCGGAGTTTTCGTGATATGCATGCGGACCTCCGGAAAGGGGCGGCTCGACCTTCTCATAGAACTTGGGCGCAGGGTACACTTGACTGGTATGCAGTACAATTTTCCGAAGCAGCCGACGATGTACGCGATGCTTTTGAGGAAGCACTTGGAAGGTGCGCAGCTGGTCGGCGTCGAGCAGCCAGATTTCGAGCGCATCCTCGAGCTCAGGTTTCGCGGCCGCGGGGAGCGCGTGTTGATAGCTGAGCTTTTTGGGACCGGTAACCTCGTGCTCTGCGATGAAGGGAAAAAAATCATCCAGCCATACAGAAGCGAGGAGTGGCGGCATCGCATCGTGAAGGCTGGTGAGAAATACAAATATCCACCGAGCAGGGCGGATATCGAGAAACTCGACACTACCACTTTGCGAGAGGCCGTAGCTGATGCGCCCGATATCGTCCGAGGCCTAGCCACGAACCTGAACATCGGCGGACAACTTGCCGAGGAGATATGCGCGAGGGCAGAGATAACCAAGTCTTCAACCGTGGCCGACCTTTCCGAGCCCCAACTCAAAGGTCTGCTGGACGCAGCCGCCGGTCTTTTTTCTCAAGAGCCAGCGCCAAATATCGTGTACGATGACGGCGGGGTCATAGACGTTTTGCCGTTCGACTTCGCAATATACCGCGGAATGAGGACGAAGCGCTTCAGTTCGTTCAACGAAGCTCTCGACGAGTATTTCGGCGCCGTGACGATCAAGAAAGGCATAGCAAAGCAAAAGAAAAAACTTGAGGATGGGCTCGAGGCTATCCGCTCGCGCCTAGCTGAGCAGGAGGCGCACATGGCCGAGCTTGAGAAGGAAGCGTTCGAGCTGAAGCGGAGGGCGGACCTGATCAAGGCTCACCACGCTCAATTGGACGATTCCCTCCGCAAGTTGTCCGAACTCAGGCGCAAACGGGGTTGGCAGGCCGCCATAAAGGAGATGGAGGAGGCGCGAGCAAGCGGTGAGGAATGGGCCAAGTCGATAAAAAAAGTTGACGTAAAGGCTGGAGCGGTCGACGTTGAGCTTCGGGGGCAGGAAATCCGACTCGACATGCGCATGTCGGCCTTCAAAAATGCGTCAAAACTTTACGACAGGTACAAGCGGCTCTCAGAAAAAGTCGTCGGCGCGAAGGAGGCATTGGATGTGACGAGAAAGGCGTTGGAAGACCTGCTCGTGGCTGGCGTGGCAGAAGTGCCGCCGACTGTGCGCAGGCGTCGCAAGATGAAGTGGTTCGAGCGCTTCAGGTGGTTCGTCTCTTCGGATGGTCTGCTCGTGATCGCCGGGCGCGACGCTTCCACAAATCGCGAGGTCGTGGAGAAGCACATGGATGATAAAGATCGTTACCTGCACGCGGACATCGTCGGGGCGCCGCACGTCGTCGTCAAAGCGGACAGTAGGGAGGTTCCGGAATCCACGCTCAGGGAGGCGGCGGAGTTCGCTGCGATGCACTCTCGCGCCTGGCGTGAGGGCTTGGGCTCGCTCGAGGTCTACTGGGTCATGCCGTCGCAGGTCTCCAGGCGAGCACCTTCTGGCGAATACATCCCGCGCGGCGCCTACATAATAGAGGGCAAGCGCAATTTCTTGAAGGTGGCCATCGAGGCTGCCGTTGGCGTGGCGAGCGTCGAGGGCGAGCAATTGGTGATGTGCGGGCCGGCGAGCGCCGTCGAACTTCACTCAAAGGTCGTGGCCTGCATAGTCCCTGGGCGCATCAAGAAATCCGATCTATCCCGCGATCTGCAGGCAAAACTGAGGGCTGCCGGTTTCGACGTTTCGATCGATGAGTTGATGCGGGCTTTACCGCCCGGCAAGGGAGAGATTAAGAAATAGTTGTGATTTTTGCATGTTTTTGTATAAATAAAAAACGACTGATAAAGAAACGTCTTGCATTGGTGTTGGTCGCAGTCGTTTTGCTTGGCACGCTTGGTGCGATGGCAGCTAAAGCTATGGCTCAGGAACCTGGGGAAGGCGGTAGCGCACCGATACTTTTGATAGCAGGAGTGCTCGTCGGTGCAATAGTCGTCACCGCTGTGCTCGTCGTCGCCTTTCACAGAGCTGCGTCTGGTCAGTCGATGGAAATCCTCGAAGGGTACTGATCGGCGCGCAAGTTCGTGGAGCCTCGAGCGGGAATATGCTCATCGGTTAAACGCCCCAGCATGATTCATTTGGTTCATCATAACGAGCGAGGATCAGCAAGCGGGCGGCGCGCAAAGGAGGTTCAATCCCGCCCGGGGCACCACTCTGATGCCGTTAAACTACCCCTCTATTTTTTGGCTTTAAGAGGGGGAGATTTTTGGTGATGTGAAAAATTTTGCGGCGGGACCCTCGTTAAGGTTTTTCTCGACGCCGGCGTGGATCCTGTGACCGGCGACTTCCTGATCGTTTAAACTTCGTTTTGGTCATAGTTCAGCTTCCTCACCCCAACCTGACTATTTGGCTGGCTACTTCTTCGCTGGCGGTATCACTACTGTAGGTTTAACTCCAGTGGGTGGCGCCACTTCCTCTACTGCTCCCCTGAGTGCGGCCAAAAGAGCATCCTTTTGAGCACTCGTAAGCCCCTGCGCCGCTATCGTTGTGACCGGCGACTTCCCTACCACTGCCTTTAATGCGTCGACGAGTTCTCTCGTCAAAACGACCTTCATCATTCCCATCTCTCTCGCCTCTTTATTTTTTAATTTCCAAATTTATTTGGCCTCAGGATACAATAAAGTTATCGCTTTTCTGCGGACGGGTCTGTCATGGACTTTTTAGTATCATCCGATTAAGATGTTTGCTTTCGCTTCATGAGCCTTCGACGCTTGGGAGGATTTACCAGCTGTTAGACCTGT
>CAZLQN010000015.1:0-13915 GCA_964561735.1 Hadarchaeota archaeon (SeqCode)
GCCTCAATTCATCCACCGTTTGAAAACGGTGGTCTTCTTGAGGTGGTTTCATAAAGCTCGGCAAGGGCTCGTTCACCACCAGGCAAAAAAACTTGTGGAGATACTTTGAGCTCTTGCCGATCTCCGATTCTTCAAAAATCATCGATCTCGGTGCAGGATATACAACCTTGCAGAAAAGCGGTGCGCTAGCAAAAACTCTCGGTCTAAAAAATCTCTACATCAAAAACGACTCGGTTAATCCAACGTTTTCATTCAAAGACAGGCCCGCGTCGGTGGCCGTCTCGAAAGCCCTAGAGTTCGGGATGAAAGCCGTCGGTTGCGCGTCCACGGGCAATCTGGCAGCCGCCACCGCAGCGCATGCAGCCAAAGGGGGGCTGCCGTGCTACATTTTTGTACCGGATGACATAGAGCCAAACAAGATCGTTCAGGCTTCGCTGTATGGGGCGAAAGTAGTGGCGATCGATGGCACTTATGACGAAACCAACAGACTTGCCGCACAGGTGGCGGAGATCTACAACTGGGGCTTTGTCAACATCAACATCCGCTCGTATTACGTGGAGGGCTCAAAGACGCTGGCGTACGAAGTTTGTGAGCAACTCAACTGGGACGCGCCAGATCACGTAATCGTACCTACTGCGAGCGGAGCATTGCTGTGCGCGATATCAAAAGGCTTCGAAGAGTTTAAGAAAATCGGCCTAATCGAGGACAAAAACATTAGAATTTCAAGCGCACAGCCGGATGGTTGTGCCCCCATCGTGTCGGCGTTCAAAGCCGGGTCTCTAGAAATCACCCCCATCGACCAACCACAGACCATCGCAAAGAGTTTGGCCATCGGGGATCCCGGCGATGGCTTCTACGCCCTCAAGAAAATACGTGAATCGAAAGGCATCGCGGAATCTGCCACCAATTCAGAAATAGTGGATGGTATCAAACTCTTGGCGGAAACTGAAGGCATATTCACGGAGCCTGCGGGCGGAGTAGCGGTTGCCGTTTTAAAGAAGCTTGTCGAGCGAGGAGAGGTGCAACCCGATGAAAAGGTTGTTTGTTACATCACTGGCAACGGGCTCAAAACTCCAGAAGCCGTTTCGGGCATCGTCCCTGAAATAATCAGGGCGCGACCGCAGCTTGACTCATTCATAAGCGCGACGAAGGAGGTGACTGCATGGGCACTATAGAAATTGTTTTTCCATCGATATTGGTAGAAGTGACGAAGGAGAGAACGACTGGGATATCAGCTTCAACGCTTGGCGAAGCCCTTGAAAAAGCCGCCGAGAAATACGGCGAAGAATTTAAAAGAAAAATATTCGAGGTAGACGGCAGACCGCGAAGACTCCTAAATTTCTTCGTCAACAATAAAAACGCGCGCCTCCTAAAAGAGCTGCAAACGCCGTTATCTGATGGAGACAGAATTTCTATATATCCAACAGTGAGTGGTGGTTGAGTTGACCCTAACGAAAGAAGAACTCGAGCGGTATTCGCGGCAAATAGTGATAGAAGAAATCGGACTAGAGGGACAAGAAAAAATCAGTGGCGCCTCGGTGTGCGTGGTCGGTGTCGGGGGGCTTGGTTGCGTTTCCGCGCTTCAACTTGCGGCGATGGGAGTCGGCCGCCTCAGACTGGTCGATCATGATGTGGTCGATATCACAAACCTCCACCGACAGCTCCTCTACGACACCTCGTTACTTGGTTACCCAAAAGTCGAAGCCGCAAAAACCCGGC
Source organism: Hadarchaeota archaeon (SeqCode) (assembly GCA_964561735.1). Taxonomy (GTDB): domain Archaea; phylum Hadarchaeota; class Hadarchaeia; order Hadarchaeales; family Hadarchaeaceae; genus DYFS01. The sequence continues at coordinate 1,720 of CAZLQN010000015.1, forward strand.
TGAACTCCTTGAACCCAAGCGTCGAAATCGAGCCGGTATCATATACGGTCAACTCGCACACCGCAGAAAGTGTAGTTAAAGGTGTTGACATCGTTGTAGACGGCTTGGACCATCTCGGCCCGCGGTACGCTATAAACAAGGCCTGCGTAAAATTTGGGATACCTTACGTGTTTGGCGCCGCAATCGGGGCCTACGGGAATGTCAGCACGATAATCCCCAAAAAAACGGCGTGCTTAGAATGCATACTTGGCGTGATATCTGATGAGGGGATCCCAACGTGTGAAACCGTTGGCGTTCTACCCTCGATCCTAGGGATCATCGCGAGTATACAGGTTAGGGAAACTATTAGCTTAATCGTGGGGGCCGACCCGTCCTTGGCAAATAAGTTTTTATTCTGCAATCTCAACTCAATGAACTTTGAGAGTTTTTCTGTAGCAAGGGCCTCCGACTGCCAAACTTGCGGAAGAGGGGTCGCGCAAGCGGCGCCCGAAGAGCTAAGGGCGGTGCAACTATGTGGTAAAAACTCCTTCATGGTCTCTCCAAAACGCGTGATTTCACTCGACATAAACAAGGCAGCAAAGGCCATCGGAGCGAAATTCAACTTGAAGATAAAAGGATACATAGGAATAACTTTCGACTGCGCAGAAAACATTTCCGTGAGTTTAATGAAAACGGGAAATATGCTAATAAAAGGTGTTTCCAAAGAGAAAGACGCGCTGCGGCTCTACGATGAAATAATCCAAATCATACAATAAACACGCACTCTTATCAAGTGACGAGATATTTTGGTTGGTAAACGTATGCTGGACGTGCAAAAAATTAGGGGCGACTTCCCGATTCTCAGCTCAGGAATCATTTATTTAGACAATGCCGCCAGTAGCCTAACGCCTGACCCTGTCATCGACAAGATGCTCGCATTTTACCATGAATACAGGGCGAACGTGGAACGTGGGGTGCATAGACTATCAAGAAAAGCCAGTGATGAACTCGCCGCAACACGAGCGAGGGTATGCAAATTCATCAACGCGGCGTCTGAGGCAGAAGTGATATTCACAAAAAACACTACCGAAAGCATAAATCTTGTGGCCAGAGGACTAGGGTGGAAAAAGGGAGATAAAGTAGTCACAACCCTTCTAGAACATCATTCCAACCTCATTGTTTGGCAAAGGTTGAGGAGACTAGGCGTAGAAGTGAATATCATCAGGCCGAATGTTGAAGGAATTTTCAACCTCCGAGATTTCGAAGAAGCGATCGATGATAAAACCAAGTTGGTGGCTCTAACGCATATTTCAAATGTCTTGGGTACTCTCCTGCCAGTTGAGGAAATATCTGAGTTAGCGCGTGAACACGATGCGGAGGTGCTCGTAGACGCAGCGCAATCAGCACCACACATAGCAATAAATGTTAAAACGCTTGGATGCGATTATCTGGCATTCTCGGGTCACAAGATGCTTGGCCCTACAGGAGTTGGAGTGCTCTACGCAAGGGAAGACAAGCACCGCGCCCTCGAGCCGCTCTGCATCGGTGGAGGAAGCATAGAAGAGGTCACGTTGGATGGATATGAACTTGCCAAATCTCCCGCACGCTTCGAGGCGGGGACGCCGCCAATCGCGGAAGTAATTGGGCTAGGTGCAGCCGTCGATTATCTCACTAAAATAGGGTTTGATGCGATCGTAGAGCACGATAAATCACTTGTACGTAGTTTGCATCGAGGATTAGTAGAGATCCCCAAGGTAGAGGTCTACGGCCCGACCGATGTTGAACAGCGGGTTGGCATAGTCCCATTCAACATAAAGGGGCTAAACCCCCACGACATCGCTGCGATTCTCGACAATTCGGCGAATATCATGGTCAGATCAGGGCACCATTGCGCGATGCCACTACATAAAGAATTGCTGGGCCAACCAGAAGGTACAGTCAGGGCGTCTGTATACATTTATAATACTCTAGAAGAAATCAAAAAGCTAGTCGACACCGTTAAAGAAATCTCGGAGAGTTTGGTGTAGTAAAACCAAAAAATAGAATACCCCACATAAATAAGAATGGCTGGGATAAGAATGCGACCGCCGTGTGAACTCGTCGTAAAATACGTTTTGCCCACTTACAGATCGCTTATTGCCAAGGAGCTCATCGAGACCTATAAGTATCCACAAGTGGCGGCGGCGAAAGCGCTTGGAACCACGCAAGCAGCGATAAGTCAATACGTGTACTCGAAGCGCGGAGATAAGCGAATAAAACTTTTGGAATCGGTACCCATGATCAAATCATCTGCAAAGAAATTGGCTAAAGGAATCGCAAATAAAGAGATAACTTCTATACAGGCGATGTTAGAATTTTGTAGAGTATGCATGGCTCTGAGAAAACACAAAGTGATATGCAAGCTCCATAGAGAACTGCTGACTCTTCCTTCAATTTGCGATTTGTGTCCACCGCGTACCGAGCCCAGACGAAACATTTAAATATATAACGCCGTTATAAATAATTGAGCCAAGGTGGCCGAACAGATAGGCAGTGGGCTGCAGACCCATTTATGCAGGTGCGAACCCTGCCCTTGGCTCCATATAAAAATTAAAATGGGGAATAACATGAGCCAGAAATCTGTCGAAGAAACATTCGAAGCGCTTTTCGCGCTAACCGATCTGAGGCAAATATTTAGAGAAACAAAGCCGACTTACAAACTCAACGATGAACAAAAAGAGAAAGTTAGAAAAATCATCGAAAGCGTCAGGAAAAACTTGTTAACCATCGAGGAGGAGTTGATAAAGTGAGAGATATAGTCGGGGGCATCGAAACTAGAGCTAGAGAAGAACTTTTCATCAACATTCACCCCATCCAGGCAGCTGGTAGACTCACACCGAATGCTATGAAGGCCCTAATTGCATATGGGGACGGTTATTCAACTTGTGACTGGTGCAGGAAGCCATTCAGACTTGATAAAATCTGCAGGCCACCGATTCAAGAATTCCATTCCGAGCTGGCCAAATTTGTAGGAATGGATGAAGTCCGAGTCGTACCTGGGGCTAGGAGGGGCTTTCAAGCGGTGACTTCATCTATAGTAAAAAGTGGGGATCCGGTCATCGTTTCGTCTTTAGCACACTACACCGAATTCTTGGCTGTGGAGGATGCAGGAGGGGTTGTCAAAGAGGTGCCGCTGAACAAAAACAATATTATCACCGCTGATGCCACCGCGCAAAAAATAGAGGACGTAAAGAAAGAAGCTGGCAAACTTCCTGCTTTGATAATGATTGACCATTTTGATTATATGTTTGGGAACGAGCATGACATTTATGGGATTGCCAACGTCGCCAAAGAATACAAAATCCCCTTCCTGTGCAACTGCGCCTATTCTCTTGGGGTGATGCCCATAAATGGGAAAGAAATAGGGGCAGATTTCATAGTCGGCTCGGGCCACAAGAGTTTCGCATCTCCCGCGCCCTCGGGCATAGTCGCGAGCACCAAAGAATGGGCGGATAAAGTGTTCCGCACAACTCAGATGGTCGGAGACGTGACCAAAAGAAAGTTTGGGATCAAAGAAGTAGAAATGTTAGGATGCACGCTAATGGGTGGAAATCTCATCGCGATGATGGCGAGTTTTCCGGAGATAAAAGAGAGAGTTAAAAAGTGGGATGACGAAGTCAAGAAAATCAACTACTTCGTTAATGAATTCCTGAAAATAAAGGGAAACAAGGTGCTCAGCGAGATGCCTCGGAAGCACACCCTGACCAAAGTCGACACCACGGAAAGCTTTGATGTAGTTGCGCAAACCCACAAGAGACGAGGATTTTTCCTTAGCGATGAACTAAGCGATAGGAGGATTCTTGGAGAGTTCTTCGGAGCAACACGGGCATGGAAATTAAATACGTACGGATTGACGTGGGATCAAATCAAATACCTTGCCAATGCGTTCCAAGAGATAGCGAGAAAATACGGAATAAACGTGGCTTAAAATCTTTGAAAGTTAGAGATAGTTGATATTTTTATGCGCATGCGTGAAAGCGGAATGCCTGAAGAGCTAGAATGGTCCAAGTTTTTCAATCCATTAAAGATCCTCAAAGCCATGGGTTTAAACAATAAAACCAAGGATGTATCAGATTTTGGATGCGGTTACGGAACCTTTTCAATACCCGCTGCAAAACTTGTTTCAGGCAAAGTTTACGCCATTGACATTGATCCTAAAATGATAGCGGTTGTCAAAGATAAAACTCAAAACAACGCCGTAAATAACATTAAAACTATTGTACATGATCTGTTAGGTAAAGGTTCAGGATTAAAGAATGAAAGTGTTGATTATGTTCTACTCTTCAATGTGCTCCATACTCAGTACCCTAGAAAACTGTTAGACGAGGCATTCAGAATTCTACGGACAAATGGACGTGCAGTCATCATTAATTGGAACCGAAACGCTACAACGCCTCGCGGACCACCGATGAAAATCAGGCCAACTTTAGAACCGTGCATAAAATGGTGCATTAAATCAGGATTTGAATCTAACTCTATAAAGGTTTACGACTTCAAACCTTATCATTATGGCCTAGTTATAAGAAAACATGAGGTGTGAAAGTTGAAGCTCTTGATGTTTAATACGAGAAAGTTCAGTTATAGGACCTATAGCAAAACCATAGAGAACGCAGAGAGTATCAACAAAGAAGAAACAGTGATAGATGCCTTGGTTATCTTCATACACGTGGAAGAGGAAGATGAAGAAAAAGCGGGAAAGATAACAAAGGAAGCAGTCAATAACATCACTTGGCTAGCTAGAAAAACGAATAGAAACAGAATTGTATTGCATTCCTTTGCTCATTTATCAAATAGTAAATCAGATATCGAATTTGCACAAAAAACGCTTGAAGGGATCCAAAGCAGTCTAAAAGGTAAGGGCTATGAGGTGATCACGACCCCATTCGGTTATTTCCTTGAATTCTGGATACATGTCATGGGAGAATCGCTAGCAAAGGTATGGAAAGACTTTTGAAAAACTACTTGGAAGCTAAATCATGAAAGAAAAAAATCCCCAGGGCAAAATAGTATGTCTAGTTTCCGGTGGGATAGACTCTCCCGTCGCCTGCACACTCATGGCAAGAAAATTTGAGATATTGCCTCTCCATTTCTGTCTTTACCCCTACACCTGCGAAGAAACTTTTTTCGTCGCGATGGGTATACTCAACGATTTGAGGAAAAAAGTGAAGTTCGAAAAGGTCGTCGTCTTTCCATGGCCGAGAATATTGAAGACTATACTCGCCGATCGTGAACATAGAAACTATGCGTGCCTAGCTTGTAGGAAGGGCATGTTTTTGGCGGCTGAGCTTTTATGCGCGCGAGAGGGCGCATCTGGAATCGTTACGGGAGAATCGCTAGGCCAGAAGGCGACGCAAACACTGCCAAACTTGGGGGCCACCTCACGAGGGATAAAGTTCCCCATCCTACGTCCACTTTTGAGTCTCGACAAGTTAGAGATAGAGCGCCTCTCAAAAAAGCTTGGCATATGGCACGAAGTACATGCGGGATGTTGTTATGCCACACCTAGATACCCTCGCACCCGAGCCGACCCCGGGGTGGTCGATGAAATGCTCGACGAACTTCACATCGGAGATGCTGTCACAAAGGAATTCGAAAACGTGCTCGAGGTGCGAACTTTCAAAGAGGATTTCAAAAACTATCTCGAAACGCTAGCGTGACGATAGCTTAATTTTCTCAATCTCTCGTCGATGCGGTTCGCAGAACTCTGGCTGTTTCAACTGTGCTTCGAGCACTTCTTCTTGCCAATGAGCGTTGTATAGACGACATTGCTTATCATCACAAAAAGGGCTTGACGCGATGTAGTAGAAAATCGCCTGCATCGCGTAGCCCTTCATGATCTCCGTCAGCCTTTCGTCGTCGTAGTCGATGAACCTGCCTCTAAATTTTTCCTTCAATATCTCGGTCGGCAAACCAGTCAGCTGCTGTTCGAAATAGAATTCCTTCGGCTTCGCCGGCGCCTCGACTATCCCCGTCGTGGAGATGATCGACGGGAAGCCATAGACGCTTACCCTCGCGTGGTATCGACGATCGTTTTCGTCCCATGTCCCGAACAATCGATTCGTGAAGACTATGTGGACATGCGAAAGGTCACGCTCGCGTTCCGGTATCGCCTCCCACAGAATATCTTGTAATTTGATGCCATCGTAAAAAATTCCAAATGATTTGCTGTGGGGATCTTTCAAGATTTTCTTTTCAAATTCGATTTCGCCACGCAATGGTTCAAATTTTTTATTAGGGTTCGTCAAATCTCGAATTTTTGCGTTTGCAAGTTCTTCAGCGAGAAATTTCACCTTTTCATCGGAGCGGGCGATGAGAAGCGGACCCCGCCAATCGACCGGGATTGGTCCCAATTTCTCTTTTAAATAATCCGCTATCTCAGAAAGTTTGAGATTTTCCGCGGAAGGATCGTCGTAAAAATAAATACGCGATATGGACGTGGCGAAATCACTTGTACTCCCGAAGTTTCTCATACGCGACCTCGGCAGCCCTTTTGCCCGAGAGCAGCATCGCTCCGAACGTGGGGCCCATCCTTGGCAAACCATAAGTAGTGGAAACCGCCATGCCCGCAACTATAAGGCCTGGATATGCCTCGCCCGTATGCTCCATGACTAGATCCTCTGATTTTTCCACCCACATCGCCCCGAAGCCCGGTGCTTTTATGAGTCCTCTTTCTTCGAGCTTTCTCACCACGGACGCATCGTGGCCTGTAGCATCGATCACGACTCTCGCTTCAAGCCCAACAGGATCGACACAAGTTATAGCACGTGGCAAGGCTTCGACTGGCGTCCAATTCACGACGATACCTCCGACCCTGTTGCCCTCCCGAAGCACGACATCGTCGAACTTTGTCATGTTGAGGACTTTTGCGCCAGCATCACAGGTTGCAGCGATGAGCTTCGAGCACGCATGTGGGCCATCGGCGACATATAGCCCCTTCACGTACTCGGTGTACGGAATCCTTAGTTCATCCAGAATTTTTTGAGCTGGCGCCCTGATCGTGACCTTGTTCATCAAATATCCGCCAATCCAGAAACCGCCACCCAAGTAGTTGTTGTGCTCGACGATGAGGACTTTGACTCCTCGTTCAGCTAGCCCCTTCGCTGCCATCAAGCCACTCGGCCCAGCCCCGACAACGATTACATCACTCTCTGCATACTTCTGAAACTCTTTAATAAACTCGCTGGCGATCGCCCTCGTCACTTCCTTTTCTCCAACTGGTTCGAAAGATACCATATTAACCCCTGATTACGTTTTCATCCTTTGTTTATAAGTTCTGTACACATATTTAGCCTATTATCCAAAGCTAACGATATCTCGATATTCCTGGCAGTAATATTTAAATAGAAAAATATAAATAGCAGTATTTTCAACTAATATTCGATATTAGGAGGAGTCAAGTTGGCCAATACCAAAGTGAACAAGTCTGTAGCTGAGATAAACGAGCGAATCAGGCGCGGCGACGCCGTCGTAGTGACAGCTGAGGAAATGGTAGAAATCGTGCGAGAGAAGGGCGAGGTAGGGGCCGCCGAAGAGGTGGATGTCGTGACCACCGGCACATTCGGGGCGATGTGCAGCTCTGGAGCTTGGCTGAACTTCGGACACGCTGACCCACCGATAAAAATGCAGCGCGTCTGGCTCAACGATGTCGAGGCCTATACCGGCGTCGCAGCCGTCGACGCCTATATTGGGGCCACCCAGCTCAGCGAGACCCGCGGCTTCGAATACGGCGGCGGCCATGTCATCGAGGACTTGATCCGTGGAAAGGAGATAGTCGTCAGGGCAACCGCGTATGGCACCGACTGTTACCCGCGCAAGGAAATAGAAACAGTCGTGACTAAGGACGACATAAATCAAGCGGTCCTCTGCAATCCCCGCAACGCCTACCAGCGCTACGTTGCGGCTACAAACTCGCGCGATGAAACGATCTACACATACATGGGCACGCTACTACCGAACTATGGCAATGTGACCTACTCCGGCTCGGGTGCCTTGAGCCCTCTGCACAAAGACCCGAACTACGAGACGATAGGGATCGGGACACGCATCTTCCTCGGAGGCGCCCAAGGTTACATCTTCTGGGAGGGAACCCAACACGCCCCCACCAAAGCAATGGGAACCATCATGACCGTCGGGAATCTAAAGGAGATGGACGCACGTTACCTCCGAGGTGCAACGATCGAAAAGTACGGAACCACGCTCTACGTGGGGCTAGGAATTCCAATCCCAATTATAAACGAGCGGGTTGCAAAGACCACGGGCGTCAGCGATGAGAATATAAAAACCAACCTCACCGACTACGGCATACCCAGAAAAGATCGTCCAATCCTAAGGGAAGTCACGTACGCTGAGCTGAAATCTGGGAAGGTCGAAATCGATGGTATAGAAGCCCCTGTCAGCTCCCTAAGCAGCTTGAAGCGAGCGAGAGAAATCGCCGACATCCTGAAGAAGTGGATAGGGGAGAAACAATTCTTCCTCTCCCAACCTGTGGAGAGGCTGCCTACCGACCAAGTATTCAAGCCGATGAAACAGATCACTGCCGTCCCGTTTGTCAGGGACTTGATGACGCGAGATGTGGTGACCGCCAAACCAAGCGACTCGATCACCAGCGCGGCAAAGATATTTGCGGAAAAGAACTTTGACCACCTGCCGATCATCGACAAAAAAGGAAAACTCGTGGGCATCGTGACATCGTGGGATATCGCTGTGGCAGTTGGAACCGGCAAGAAGAAATTGTCGGAGGTCCTGACCACCGACGTGATTACCGCGACGGAGGACGAACCGATCGAGGCCGTGGCCAGAAGGCTCGACAAGTATGGAATATCTGGAGTCCCGGTGGTGGACGCAAGGGGCGAACTCAAGGGAATCCTGACAAGTGATGACCTATCTAAGCTGCTTGGAGGGCGAAAAAGATGACAAGAAAGATACTGCTGAATTACACCACGAAGACAACCGAACCTATCTTAGCCTCGGTGATCAAGGAGACTGGACTGCTGCTGAACATCCTCTACGCGGAGTTCGGCACTCGAGGTGGGGAGATCCTGCTCGCTATCGACGCCCCTGACAAGGACGTGAACAAGGTCATCGAGCTTTTCAAACGAAAGGGCATCGAGATCAAGGAAATCAAGCGCGCAATTCAGCTCGACCGCGATTCGTGCTTCGACTGTGGAGCATGCCTGTCTCTCTGTCCCACCGGCGCGCTCTATCAAACCGAGGATAAATCGGTGAAGCTTGACGAAGACAAGTGCATCTACTGCGAACTCTGCGTGCCTTCGTGCCCAGTACGAGCGCTCAAACTATCAAAGTTCTAGGTGATCCAGATGTACGTGCGAACTTGGTCCTTAAAGGAAACCAACCTCCTCATCAAGTGCGACGAGGAACGGGGGATCGATGCCGCGATCGAAGCCAGCCTGCGAGCTAGAGGCGAGATCGAGCGGTTCATCCGCTTGCATCCAGAGTTCCGATGGTCGCTCGAGCCCCTGAAGCTCAATGGGTCCCACCCGAAAGTCATCGAACTCATGCTCAGGGCTGGCGAGCTCGCCGAAGTTGGACCATTCGCAGCTGTGGCGGGGGCCATCTCGCAGGTCGCTGCAGAAGCTACTCTGACGGCCGACGCGAAAAACGTGCTGATTGAAAATGGCGGAGATATTGCGATAATGGGCAACCAAGATTTCCGCATCGGAGTCTTCGCCGGCGATGCAAAGGGCTCGGGAAAAATAGGATTTCACATCCAAGCGGGAGAACTACCTATAGGCATCTGCACGAGCTCTGGCACGATCGGCCACTCGATAAGTTTCGGAGATGCAGACGCTGTCGTCGCGATTGCGCGTGAGGCTTCAGTAGCGGACGCAGCGGCAACCTCGATAGCGAACGCTGTGAAAGGCGAGGAGGTTAAATCATCGATCGGGTTTGGTCTGGATCGTGCCAAACACATTCCAGAAATTTTGGGATGTTTAATCGTTCGGGAGGACCAAATCGGAACTTGGGGCAAGCTGCCGGAGCTGATCCTGCTATCGCCAAAATCTCAAGAACTCTCGGAAATATCCAAGAGATATAAGAATTATGGGTTAGAGCTGACACCTGTTTTATAGATGAACCCCTAACTTGTGATGGGGGACAAATGGCAATCACTGTGAAGTTTTTTGCCAATTTTAGGGAAGTGGCGGGGAAAGACAAAGTCGATATCAATGCTGCCGATGTGAACGCTCTACTGAATAAGCTCGTGGAAATTTTTGGAACCGAGTTCGCCAAACAGCTCTACGACAAAAATGGAAAACTGCGCGACACCGTGCACATCTTGGTGAATGGGCGCGGGATAAACCTGCTCAAGGGGCTAAAAACAAAACTGGAGGAGGGGGACACGGTGGCGATATTCCCTCCAGTATCGGGAGGCGGGCTGGCACCCGATGAACTCAAGCGCTACAACCGACAGATAATCATCCCATGTTTTGGAAAAAAAGGACAGCTCAAGCTGAAGCTGGCACACGTGTTCGTCGCGGGGCTCGGAGGGCTGGGCAGCCCTGCATCAGTCTACTTGGTCGCTGCCGGCGTCGGGCACATCACAATAATTGATGAGCAGCGGGTCGACACGACGAACCTCAACCGCCAGATCCTACACTGGGACCTAGACGTCGGGCGGTCGAAGGCGGCGTCCGCGGTCGAGAAGCTCTACGCGATGAATCCAAACGTCAAGGTAGATAGCAAACTCCAGAAGATAACTCCAAAAAACATCGACAGCCTCATCAAGGGAGCCGATGTAGTCGTTGACGGGATGGACAACTACCCAACCCGCTACCTGCTCAACAAGGCCTGCGTCCGCAACCGAATCCCATTCATCCACGGAGCAGTCGAGGGGCTGGTTGGTCAGATGATGACGATTGTTCCAGGAAAAGGCCCGTGCCTGAAATGCTTGGTGCCGCATGAGCCACCCAAAAAGCCAATCTTCCCGGTGCTCGGAGCAACGCCGGGGGTGATCGGGTGTATACAGGCGATGGAAACGATCAAGCTCATCACGGGGGTGGGCGAGCTACTCGTCGGACGACTGTTGATATTCAACGGCAACGATATGACATTCAACGAGGTGAAAATCAAACGGAACCCGCGCTGCCCGGTATGCGGCGGGCGGAGGAGGTAGTGTGATGCCAAAGATCCCAAATGAAAGGCTCAAACGATATATCGAGCTTAAGCGTGATTTCAGCGAGGAACGCTACATTAACATTCACCCCATCCAGCGGGGAGGCGTACTCACCCCAGAGGCGCGGAAGGCAATCGTTGAGTTCGGCGACGGGTACTCGACATGCGACTGGTGCCAACCGAAGGCCGCGCGACTCGATGCGATCGAGCGACCACCTATAGCTCAGTTCATGGAGGACCTCGCGACCTTCTTGGGGATGGATGTCGCGCGAGTCGTGACACGCTGCAGGGAGGCGAAGTTCATAGCTTTCGCGATGCTCGGCAAACCTGGCGACACTGTAGTCGTCGACAGTCTAGCACATTATTCTACCTACACTGCCGCAGAGTTAGCTGGCCTGAACGTGAAAGAGGTTCCGCACGGGGACTACCCAGAATTTAAAGTTGACTTGAACGCTTACGCCGATAAGATAGAGGAAGTTAAAAAGGAAACAAAGAAACTCCCGGCCGTCGTCCTTCTGACCCACGTCGACTACCTCTACGGCAATTTGAACGACGCTGCCGCCGTCGGCAAGATTTGTAAGGAATACGGGGTGCCACTCCTGCTCAACGCCGCGTACACCGCGGGCGTGATGCCGATCGACGGCAAAAAAATGGGCGCGGATATCATCGTGAGCAGCGGGCACAAGAGCTGGGCTGCGAGCGCACCAACCGGCATCATCGCGATGAACAAAGATATCGCCGGCGATGTTCTCAAGCGGTCAAAGATCGTCGGAGACTGGAGCGGGCGCAAGTTCGCGGCGAAGGAGTACGCCCTGCTCGGTTGCACAGTCATGGGGGCGCCACTCATCACACTGATGGCGTCTTTTCCGCACGTCGTGGAGCGAGTCGAGCACTGGCAGGAAGAAGTTGAAAAGGCGAGATACTTGGTCGATCAGCTTGAGCGGATCGAAGGAACACGGCAACTCGGCATCAAGCCAAAACAGCACACGTTGATCCATATAGAATCCGACGGGCTTCATAAGATTTCTGAAACGCACAAGCGCAGGGG
>CAZLQN010000016.1:0-13609 GCA_964561735.1 Hadarchaeota archaeon (SeqCode)
CGGAACATTCCAAGTTCCCGTAGTTTTTCAAGCTTAAAAGTGTTGCCTCAATTCATCCACCGTTTGAAAACGGGTGGTCTTCTTGAGGTGGTTTTATAAAACTGTGGGAGAATGAACGCTCAAGCGGAGTCGATGAACTACAGGGCGAGCGCTGCCTCCACTCGATCCTCTGGTGCGCATGAATGAGCGCGACGTATCAATTTTCTTGCCGCATCGTTTCGCGGCGCCCATTCATACGGAGAGGCATCAGCTGGGCTGGCGTCAAACACTGAAAAACTTTCTACCTCATCTGGCGCGACCGGGAGGGAAACTAAACCGGACCTCGGGTTCAGGCTCATCGGCACCAAAAAAAGGCCTCGCCCGGCCCGAAGCTCGGAGAGGAGGCAGGTGTTTGATCCCTCTCTAATCGTGACGTGTGAACCTTCAAGACCAATCTGAAAGTTGGGCCTCTCCACCAAAGTGCCCGCAATATAGCTTGTGATCTCACCTTGTATCTCGTCAAGAGCTTTGAAGTCCCCCATCCAAGCATCACCAGGGATAGATTCAAGGGGAACAACGAGGTCGAAACCAAGCTCGCCCGAGTACTTCACCCATGGTCTATAGAAACCGGCGTCGGATATCACCTCGATGACGGCGGAGGTCGCTGCCTTGGCAAACTTGAGGCCCCCAGTCTTCGCTCTGATCGTCCATATCAAGTCACGCCCGAGAGGATGACGCAGCTCTTGGGGTTCAGCGTAGCGCCAGTATGAGCAGTAGAATGCTGACGCCTCAGCGCGGAGGGCACGGTCGATAGCAGCATTGGAGTCGAGAACCACTATTTCACCATCATCAAGACGGCGCTGAATTGTCTCGCCGCGTTTGTTGTAGAAGGCCCCTTCCCTCACAGCCTCGGAGCCGCCAGCGCGGGCGAAATCCAAAATTGCTCGCCTCGCGTCCAAGCGACTGTAGTAGTCCAATCTTCCACCAAGGAAGCTTTGGTCGGTGTTTTAAAGCGAGTTTTCCGGAGAGAGAGGTCACCGAAAGTATTCGTTTTTGTTACACGTGTAACAAACATAAAATGCGCTACCGCATCACTTTTCGAAGGGGGGCGAGCTGTGTCTCGAGGCGGGTCGAGAATTCTTTTCCATCGGACCAATCCAACATCATCAACTCCTTCACAGCCCGTAGCGCCCTGACCACGCGTTCAACGACGTCCGCTGAAGCCTTGCCTCTATACAGGAGCTGTTGGAGGGCGGCTATCTCCTCCTTGAGGGTCACTTCTCCAAGATTGCTCGTCACCAACGCTCTGTCCATCGCCTGGAGCCTGATATCTGAAGGAAGGATGGCGTCGAACATGTGAAGCTCGATCGGCTGCCACATGGGGTTTCGGAAAAATGACCTCAACCTTGGCGCGGCCTGGATCGGGATGGCGAGCACGCTCTTCCCGAGCTTCGCGTGGGGAATGATAGCGAGGAGCCCGGGGTAGCTTCGCACGTATGTTTTCACCTCCCCTTTCGTATCCATGCGTCTGGATCGCGCCGAGAAGCCGAAAAGCTTGCGATAGAACATCGTGCGCTTGGTGCCCTTGAATTTGACATCGAAGCTGAAAACTTTGGCGAGAGCTCTTGGAGCCGATTGCTGATACATCCTTTCCATCTATGACCCCTTCGTTTCCACTCGAATCATATTCTTATCTCTTAATCTACTTTTTGATACATATGTAACAAACATAACTACAAATAAGTAATTTAAAGGCTTTTTATTGCAAAAAAGAACCAAAATAGTAAAAATGAAGTAAAATAAACGATTTTAACCCAAATATATATTTTTAGAGAGGTAAAAATGCAGGATGGGCGAATGTGCTCACGAGATAATATCGTAGTTCCAAAAGAAATCAGGGGCGGAGATTGAGCTAAGCTTTTAGCATGCAGGACCATTTCCTTACGTGATAATATGCAATCAAAATTTGAGCTCGCGACCCGCGGCACGGAGGAGGTTGTGACCGAGCCAGAGCTGCGCGAGCTACTGGCGCGAGGAAAGATGAAGGTCTACTGTGGCTACGAGCCGAGCGGCAAGATCCATTTCGGCCACGCCCTCACCGTTCGAAAACTCGTCGACTTTCAGGAGCTCGGCGCCGAAGTGATAGTTCTCCTCGCGGATCTCCACGCGTTCCTCAACCACAAGGGCACCCTCGAGGAGATCCGAGAGATAGCTGAATACAACAAGCACTGCTTCATCGCCCTAGGTTTGGACCCGCAGCGAACGAAGTTCATGCTCGGCTCGGACTTCCAGCTCGAGCAGAGGTACTCTCTCGACGTCATGCGTATGGCCGTCAACACCACGCTCATGCGCGCTCGCAGGAGCATGGACATGATATCGAGGCAGCTCGAGAACCCGGACGTCGCTCAGACCCTATACCCAATCATGCAGGCGGTGGACATGGCGTGGCTCGACGTCGATGTGGCGATAGGGGGCATCGATCAACGCAAGGTGCACATGCTCGCGCGCGAGGAGCTCCCGAAGATCGGCCACCGCAAGCCAGTTTGTGTCCACATCCCACTGCTCCATGGGCTCGATGGGGCGACGAAGATGTCGTCGAGCAAAGGTAACTTTATAGCGATAGATGATGAGCCGGCCGTCATCAAAGAAAAGGTGAGCAAGGCTTTTTGCCCGCCGAAGGTGATGAAGGACAATCCGATCGTGGAGTACGTGGAGCATGTCATATTGCCCGCGAAAGGTAGGCTCGAGATCAAGAGGGCGGCGAAGTACGGTGGGGCAGTTGAAGTGACGAGCGCCGCGGAGCTCAAGAAACTCTACGCGGCGGGCGAGCTACATCCAGCTGACCTCAAGTTGGCGGTCGCGGAGGCACTCGTCGAGCTCCTCGCGCTGGTGAGGAAGTATTTTGAGGAGCATTCGAGCGTGAGACTTTCACGGACAAAAGTTCTTTAAATAGTAGGTCACAAAGGGTGCTGTTAACTTAAGATTTCCTTCCTAGAGTATTCTTGGTTGGATTTGGGGGTGGTGGGGTAGACATTAGGAGGTGATCCTCATGTCGTCGGAACTCGTCGAGCTCCTCGCCCACCTGACCCCCAGCAATAAATTGTGGCAACAAGCAAAAAGTCTTTTCGTGCGCAATCGTGTGGCGCCGGAGGCGAAAATCTTCGCCTCGTACCTCTACGCGCAGGGTTCCAGCCTCCGTAGGCTCAAGGAACTCCTGCACGACCTGGGCGTGCGGGTATCCCACGTCGGGATCTGGAAGTGGATACAGAATCTTGGACGAAATCTGAGAGAGAAGCTCTTCAGACGCAAGCGGTGGCGTTGCCTCGTCGTCGACGAGACAAAGATTCGTACAAAAAGGCGCTGGATATTCGTTTTTGCGGCCGTAGACCCTGAAAATCGGGAGATCGTCAATCTGCTCGTGACCGAACACCGCGAGACAATTGACGCTCTGGGATTCTTAAAACGTTGCCTCAACTATTGTAATGGGAAGCCAGTCATCGTCACCGACGGCGGCCCATGGTACTATTGGCCTACACGACGACTTGGGCTGAAGCACGTTGTGATGTGCGGTGGCGAGCGCAATTATATCGAGCGATGGTTCGAGACGTTCAAGGATAGACTGCGTGCGTTCGATTGCTATTTTCCAACGCATGGCCTCGAAAGCATCAAAAATTTCAGTGCAGTATTCTGCTTTTGGTACAACAAGTGCAGACACCACATGTCGATGAAAAGGCCGCCCTCCGGCGGCGAAGGAAGATTCAAAACGTGGCTGGAGGTGTCAAGTTAACAGCATCGCTTCTGGCCAACATTCCCTATAAAAGACTCGCTCGGATTCAGTCGGCACGTTCTCCTCCTCCTCCTCCTACGCCAAGATAAAGTTTCGTGGCATCACGAATATCCGCTATGTCAATCGTTTTTTTTCCTCCATCTCTAGCGAGCCTCTCAGATTCCAGAATGATCCAGCCACTAATCTCGTCCAGTACGCGATTTAACTGCTCTAACGCCTCTTGAGCGATACGCGTTTCTTTGCTCACCGTATGTCTCTCAACTAAGTGCTTCAATGTAGCATTTGCAAAAGGATATCCAGAACGGCCTTTTCTTTTTCTTACCATTTTTACCTCCATATTTGTTTTACTTACACGCTTAAAAATTTGGGTTTCCGGCGAAAGAGGCTACTTTTGTGGCAGTCGACCTAGCTAGGATTGGTCGTTCGCGTTGGGGGTAACATCTCCCATTTCACATGTTGCAAACCAGTAGCATCTCGCAGGCGCCAAAATCTACTTTGATCTGTTGTTAAATGTTGCCTGGCATGGGGGATAATTGATTGAAACAAGGCCATAAACCTTGATGTTTCCACAATATACATAGTGACTGAAAGTTTTATGACATCATCTTTTTTGCTATCGCTTGGAGCTCTTGGATAGTTTCCGTTCCTTTTAAACGGACTTCCTTTTTACCTGAGATATACCATTTCCAATCTTTGGTTTCGAAACCCTTCGCCCTTAACTCTTTTATGATGGCTTGTTTCTGTGCTTCGTTGTCTTCCTCCACTGGCCCATCCACTATAATCTCAAGTTGTTTTGGCTTTCCCGCATCCGTCAGCACAAGATGGGCATAAGCTCCTTTATCAATAGGTCTTATTGTCTTCATGATCGCCTTCAGGCATTTAGTTTCTACTTTCAAGAACTCGGCCCGTCTAAGCAAAAATACTTTTTCCTCTGCATTTTTTGCGAGGTGAAAGCTTACCTTATTTCTGTAACTTCTGAGAGCCATCACATTGTTTTCGGGCAGGCCGATAACGCGGAGAATCTCCCTTATCCTCTCCTCCTTGACCTCCTGTTTTCTCACACCATCTAGGGTCCATAAGGTCACGTAGTCTTCAACGCAATGATCAGTAAAATAAGTTTCATTTTTTACTTCGTTCCAATGCTCGATGTTGCGAGCGAGTTCTTCCAGAACCGCTGTTTCTTCTCTGTATCTCCTCATTTCTGTGCGTGCCCGTTCACATTTTTCAAGAAGCTCTTGATACAATTCGTTGCCGGTTCTTTCAATTTTAATATGTTGTCCATCAAGGGCTTCAATATCCAGCTTCAGGCCTGCTTTAACATTGGCTTTTGCAATTCTTTCTTTTGCTTCTAGATACGCCTTCCTCAATTTTGGGATCTCATTGTTGAGGAAATGATCAAGTTCTTTGGTTAAAAATTCGATTTTCTGCATTGGTGTCCTGCTATCTAAATTTTTTTGTATATCGGGCGCTTCAGGACTCCACGCCAAAACGTAGTTTTTGGCCGCGATAGGGGCTTTCTCTGCCGAGAAATCTTCATGGTTAAATACGAGAACTTGAAGCCCCTTTACTCTCCTTCCTAGCAACATCTTGCGTATCACAACTTCGATTTCAGGGATGAAAATACCATGAGGATTGTTAAAAATCTCGGTCCAAGAAAAACAGCCAGCCCAACTTGGTTCTATGCCTTTGTCACGAAGAACCTTACTTAAACTTTCATCTTTTACAGCTTCGCGTAGAGGTATATCCTGTTTTCGATAAGGATTAAAATACTCTCTAAGCTCAAATATAGGGTTTCGATGCTCATCTATCAGATGTGTTGAAAAGTTTCGTCGAAATCTCTCCCATCTGGCTTTCTGCTCGGGTGCCAGGGTATAAAAGAGAACAAGATCAAAGTCGTGAAGACGTTTTTTATCCCTCAGGATGCCACCAAAAGAATATATCGCCACAATTCTAGCAGGAAGGTCGAGCTGAGGAATCCTCTCCACAACCGTTTTCAAGTTTTGAATAAGGGTTTCCCTTTTAAAGAAGCCGCGACGTTTGTTTGTCATTTTCATCTCCAGACCTTATTTTAGAGTCTTGCATTTAAGAGAAATACGTTTGCGTTTTTTCAACGCGACAATCAACTCGCTTTACGAACCAAATCAGGGTTTTATTAAAAATTTAAAATTTAACTTTATCTACTTTGTGACCTACTGTTAAAAGAATTGTTATATTTATAACAAGTAAAAATCCAAATATCTAAAGAGTATATCTAAAGAGTTAAACGAAAATTTGAGTGATCGCTTGATTATTAAAATTGTCGAAGTAGGTGAGGTTCCGGAGAAGCTTGTCCAAGACCTGCCACAGCGTCTCATGGAATCGTTCGCATTGCTCGCCGACGACTGTAAGGTTGGTGAAACCATTGAGATACCCCCGACCGCATACGATGCACTTCGAGAGCAACACAATGCGGATGTTCTTTTTGACCATGTGCGGCGCAATACGGCCGGAAACAATAAAGTGCTCGCCCTCACAAATGCTGATCTTTTTCACGGCTCGTTAAACTTCGTGTTCGGTCAAGCTCAATGCCCAGGAAACGTTGCGCTGGTGTCCATCTGCCGACTCGATCCAGTTTTTTACGGTTTTCCACCCAACTACGAACTGCTCATCGAGCGCACAACTAAAGAGTCGATCCATGAGCTCGGACATGCATTTGGGCTCGAGCACTGCCAAAACACCGATTGCGTGATGAGTTTTTCGAACAGCATCCACGAGGTAGATAAAAAGTCGACTTTTTTGTGTGAGAAATGTCGAAAGAAGCTCTACGGCTAGATGACTTTCACCATGCGCGATTGATGATAACCTGTGATAACCTTGATGTAGCCACGAAAAACTTCATCGAGCTTTGCATCGCCAGTATCAACTTTCAGCGTTGGCGTAGACGATAATTTCTGTGGCGTGGCGATAACCAAAATGTTCTCATTCCCAACTTTCTTCACGACTTTTGGGCTTATCTGCTGGTTGCCGCGGCCAAAAATGAAGCCCTGACCGCCGATGGGTGAAACGATTATCCTCGCTTCCCCGCCGAGTTGCTCTAGAATTTGCCGCTCGTTCGCGTCCCGCACCACGATCTTGCGGTCGCGGATGATGTCTACACCTAGCAGCGTTTTCTTTTCCCCAAGCGCCTCGGCCACCGCGCGCGTAGTCGTGCCAGGGCCCAAGAGGTACACCACTCCCGGCTCCATCGCCTCGACGACGTGCTTGGCTATCGCCTCCTGCTGTCCCACCTCGGCCTGCGCCTCAAGACTCGCGAGCTTCATCCCCTGCATCAAGCCCGGCTCGTAAGGCACGAGCATGTAGCCGTAAAGCTTCGCGGAGAGCCTCCCGGAGCGGTAGGCTTCCTCGTCTATGTCCATGACCTCGGCCTCGCACAGGGGCAGCTCATCCCACATGAACTTCATCACGCTCTCAGCCGCTGCCCTTGGATCTGCCGCGAAAACTGCCGAGTGCATCTTGACTCCCGCCGGAATTCCCAGAATCGGCATATCGGTCCCTAAAACATCGTAAGTGTCCCGAATCGTCCCATCGCCCCCCACCACTAGTATCAAATCCACACCTAAATCGCGCATTTCCCTGGCTGCGCGTTTTGTATCCTCTGCGGTGGTCTGTCTCGGAATTATTTTCCCAACAACTACCGGATCAAAACCGACTTCCCTAGCTTCATCTTCCCCCATTTCACGAGGATAGGTGATGAGAGAGAACTTCTGCTTTATAGGTATTAGTGCGGCCAAGAGTTCTGCTGCCCTCCGGGGCGCAACAAGTTCTGCGCCCATCGCAAAAGCTTTTTTAACGATTTCCATCCCATCTGAACCCTTGAGGCCTACCCTGCCACCAACCCCGGCGATTGGGTTGACGATCAAACCGAGCTTTTTCAGCATGTTACCGCCACCATTTTTTATCCGCTAGACCCAATAAGTTTAGGTGGTGAAATGTTGGGCAAATCAAAGAGCAACATCAAAGAAAAGCGACCACAAATGCAAACGGGTCCTCTCGAAATTATCAGGGAGATGAGAGCTCGGCCTAGTAGCACCGGTAGGCTACCTTCACCCTTGATTCCTAACTTACCTGCAACAATGAGGTAAAAACCAGCGTATCCTCGCCAAGCTTCCACTCTTTTTCCTTTTTGGAAACTTGTGTGTATATAACAAATATCGACGATAACCAAATGTTTTAACCCTGCGAGCGAGCTTGATACAGTGTCAAACATGGGCAAGAAAAAAGGAACCAAAGCCCCCCAGCCAGTTTACCCCCGCAGGCTGATGAATGCGAAGGTAAAAGAGGTTATGAACAGAAAACCACGGACCGTCTGTCCCGAGACTTCGATTGACGACTTGCTTGAGCGCATGTCGAAGCAGATCGAGCCATGTTTTCCGGTAGTCGGCAAAGGTAAGAGGCTACTTGGTATAGTCACCGAGAGCGACGTGCTCCACGTGCTCTGTCCACTCGTCACCCAAACGATGATTGGCCACGCAGCCATGAGGGGAATCATAAAGAGTATCGCAAGCACAGTCGGTGAGATAATGACCAAATACCCGGTCACGGTAACACCAGAAATGACGATTGCTGAGGCCCTAGACCTAATGGTCAAGCACAAACTCCGCCGCCTGCCGGTGGTTGAGGACAAGCAAATCGTAGGGCTTCTCTCTCTCAGCGACATTATCAAGCTTTATCAAGACTTTAAGTAGGTGTCTAATTTCCTTGCTCAAGGGCTGAGGTACCTACTGGGATCGGTTCGGCTCTCGAGGCTACGAGGTAACGATTGCCAAGCCCGAGATGAAGCAACGCGAGCTTCTTTATCCAGCTCCTTCATCGGAGGTTTTTGCGAAAGAAGGGAAACTCCTGTCAAGGGATGCTCATTTAGTCGTCTGAAACCTCATGCAGCACCAGCCTCCCCAGCTTTGAAAATCGCATATTTCGATAGGGGAGGAGCAATGAGCTCATTTATGATTACAGAGGCCAACACCGCGTTCAACATTATTGCTCCGAAAAGTGGGAAGGCACGCTCTGCTAAAAGAATGAGGCCTATGGTAACTCCGGCTTTTGGTAGCAGAGCGAGGCCCAGATATTTCTTTATCGCATCCGGCGCGTGAGAAATTGTGGCACCTATCCTAGTCCCCGTATATTTGCCAGTACACCTGAACAGAACGATAAGCAGCGCCAGTACTCCAGCACTTCGCATGACTCCCAAATCGAAATGCAATCCCGCCAGAACGAAGAACACTACGAAGACCAAATCCTCAATCCCTTCGATCACGTGAAACACCTCTCCTTTTTTCAAGGTGTTCACCAAAAAGAAACCGATCATCATACATGCTAAAATTGATGAGACGCCCAAGAGATCGGAAATCCCTACACACACCACGATATTTCCCAAAACTGCAACCAATATGAATTCGGGGGTCCTCGCAAGCCTACTCATGTACATCAAGAGGAGCCCGAAAATCAGACCTACTGCTACAGACCCCGCTATCTCTAACAAAGGAACACCAAGCATTCGAAATAGGGACACGCTTCCAGCCCCACTCGCCAAAGGTAGAGATATGCCTAAAGCGATGGCGGTGGCGATGACCGCAACTGCATCATCGAGTGCAACCACAGCCAATAAAGTCGTGGTCATCGACCCCCTAGCTTTATATTCGTGGATTATTGCCATGGTTGCAGCCGGGGCGGTGGCACATGAAACTGCTCCTATCACAAAAGCCAACGGAAAGTAAACCTGAGAAAACGTTGCCCCCTCGATGTTTAGGATGAAAGGTCCTAACAGAGCCAATCCCAAGGTGACTAGAAACCAAGCCCCTAAACTTTGAAGAGGTGTTATCCATGCGATAATTTTCCCGAGCTTCCGCAGAGATTTAAGGCTGAGTGCGCCGCCGATCAGAAACGCTATGATGCTCAGACCGACATCGACAATCACGTTCAAGTTTTTTATCGTCTCCGCATGGATCACATTGAGGAGAGAAGGGCTCAGCAACATACCAACAATGATATAACCCAAGATCATGGGGAGTTTGAATTTTCTTGCAACTAAACCTCCGAAAAAGCCGACGATTATCATTATCCCTATCGCTAATACAAGATTCATCTCCATGAGTAAACCCCAAAGTTTTCTTTTTTATACACTTAAAACTCATGAGTCTTATAGCCATCTGTGGAACTTCCGCCATTTTCCAACCCAATCGAAAGCTGTGGCTATCCTTCGGAACTTCTCCTTTTTCAATTCATTCCTGAGCTCCGCGGCCCTCTCTGAAACCCTGTCTCTGTACGCAAAACATGCACCGCAGTAGATTCACAACATCCTAAGAGATTTCGATTCATCTTCCGGCCTGCTTGCGATACATCCGCCAGCTCAGAATGGGTTCTCGCGATGCCTTGACCTCGTCCAGCCTGCCGATCGCTGTGGTGGTCGGTGCAGCTCGCAATTTCTCTGGGTTCGATCGGGCTTCCTCTGCTATTTTACCCATCGCGGCAACAAAGCGATCCAGTTCCTCTTTCGTCTCTGTTTCGGTGGGTTCAATCATGAGTGCTTCAGGGACGATCGGCGGGAAATAATAGGTAGGCGCATGCGTGCCGTAGTCGAGCAGACGCTTTGCTACCTCTCGCGCAGTAACGCCGGTTTCGCGCTTGAGAAGCTCGGCGCTGAAGACTACTTCGTGCTTGCGGGGGCCACCCGTGTCGAACTTGAGCCCGTAAACCCCAATTCCCCGGATCTTGTGCATGAGATAGTTTGCGTTGAGCACCGCCGCCTCGGCAGCTTCTCGCAAACCATCCGCACCCATTAGCAGGATGTAAGCATATGCCTTCACGAGCACACCGAAGTTCCCGTAGAACCCCTTGATCTTGCCTATCGAATGCGGGCGGTCGTAATCGAGGTAGTAGCGTTTGCGCCTGCGGTCGTACTCGATCACGGGCACTGGCAAGAATTTCTCGAGCTTGCGCGTGACTCCCACCGGACCTGCTCCAGGCCCTCCGCCGCCGTGGGGTGTGGCAAAAGTTTTGTGGAGGTTGAAGTGCACGATGTCGAAGCCCATATCGCCGGGACGGGCTTTGCCCAAGATGCCGTTGAGGTTGGCGCCATCGTAGTAGAGCAGTCCACCAACCTTGTGCACAGCCTCAGCGATTTCCAATATCTCGTCTTCAAACAAGCCGAGGGTGTTCGGGTTGGTTAACATCAACGCCGCCGTTTTTTTGGACACCGCTTTGCGCAGGGCTTCTATATCGACCCTGCCCCTGTTGTTCGAGGGGATCACGACCACGTTGAAACCAGCCATCGCGGCACTCGCGAAATTTGTGCCGTGAGCCGAATCTGGAACAATGACCTCCGTGCGTTCCTTCTTTTTGAATTTGTGATAAGCCCTTACCAGCAGCATGCCCAAGAACTCGCCGTGGGCCCCAGCAGATGGGTGCAAACATACCCGCGCCACGCCAGTTATCTCGGCTAGGTATCGCTCCAGCTTGTACATCAGCTCCAATGCGCCTTGAACGGTGTCTTCAGCTTGATATGGGTGGATACAACTAGCCGTCTCGAGGGCGGCTAACTCTTCACAGATCTTCGGGTTGTATTTCATCGTACACGATCCAAGCGGGTAGAAGCCTGAGTCAACGCCGTAATTCATCTGTGATAGCCGAGTGTAGTGCCTCACGACCTCCGGCTCTGAAAGCTCTGGGAGATCCAACTCCGCACGAATTAACTTACTTGGGATGTTTAATTCCGATGGCGCCTTCGGTGGAAGAGTGTATCCAGTTCGCTTTGCCTTGCTCAACTCGAAAACGAGCGGCTCCAAACGCCCGTCATCCGCCCATCGTGCCTGTTGGTATTTCACTTCCTCGCCCCCACCGCTTCGGCCGCGACATCCGCGAGCCGGTCAATATCCTCTTTCCTGTGCAACTCTGTAGTACAGAGGAGCGCCGCCTCGCCAAATTCAGGAAACTCATCCCTTATTGGCTTGCCCCCTTGGATGCCCTGTTTGAGGAGCTTGGCGTTGAATTTTTTGATTGTGAGTTTTGGTTGTGTGCATCTGAGCGTGAACTCATTGAAGTGCGGCGCGGCGAAGATTGGGGCCTCGAGCCCATCGATGGCGCCAAGTTTTTTTATGGCGTAACTAGCGTTTGCCGCACACGTTTCAGCTAACTCGCGTAGACCCCTCGGGCCGAGCGAGGCCAGATATATCGCCGCCGCAACTGCACACAGGGCCTCGTTCGAACATATGTTTGAGGTCGCTCGCTCACGTCGAATGTGTTGCTCGCGAGTCTGTAGCACCATGGCGAAACCACGCGTCTTCTCATCTAAGGTGGTCGTCGCTCCTATGAGTCGTCCTGGGATTTGTCTAACGAGTTTTACATCGTCACGGCACGCGAAGATGCCGAGCGTTGGGCCACCGAAGCTGACGGGATTGCCAAGCGGTTGCCCCTCTCCGACAACTATGTCGGCACCATAATCACCTGGGGCTTTCAGCAATCCCAGAGATATTGGATTCACGCCAACAACGAAGAGGGCGCCCGCCTTGTGTACGGCATCAGCTATCTCCTTCGCTCGAGTCTCAAGAAAACCGAGATAGCTTGGGTTCTCGATGTACACACACGCCACATCCTGCCCGAGCTTCGCACGGAGCTGCGATAGGTCAAGTTGCCCCGTTGCCCAGTCATAGCCGAGTTTTACAAGCTCCAAACCTGGACCAAGAGAATAATTTTGTAACACGGAGAACCTCTCGGGCGACATCAACTCCGGCACCAAGATTTTTTTACACCCCGTGACGCGGGCGCACATCAACGCCGCCTCACCGACCGCCGTCGCCCAGTCGTACATCGATGCGTTTGAAACATCCATGCATGTGAGTTCACAGATCATGCTCTGATATTCGAATAACGCCTGCAGCATGCCTTGGCTGACCTCAGCTTGGTAAGGAGTGTAGGAGGTAAGGAACTCGGAGCGTTGCACGAGCGAGCGCACATGGGCTGGGATGTAATGGGGCCATAGGCCGCCACCGAGGAAGGAGAGCATCTGGGTGAAAGGTTTATTCTGCGCCAGCATCTTTTGCACATCTTGCCTGACCTCAAGTTCGGACATCTGCGCGGGGAGCTTCAGCGCCTTCTTGAGGCGAATCTTCTCTGGGATGTCGGAGAAAAGATTGTCGATGCTGGCCACACCTATCTCGGCAAGCATCTGCTCTCTGATCTCGCGGGTATTTGGAATATAAGGGTGGCCCATCCTCACCGCCGCTACTTCAAGGTCTTGAGGAAGATAGCGTAAGCATCTGGGTTCAGTAAATTTTCGCGCTCCGCCTCGAGGTTGCTAGGTTCAAGCACACAGACCCAGCCCTCATCATACGGGCTTGTGTTTATGAGTTCTGGGCGATCCTGCAACACTTGGTTTGTTTCTTTCACCGTTCCGCTTAATGGAGAATAGATCGCTGATACCGCCTTGATCGACTCCACCGCGCCCAACTCTGCCTCCTTTGCCTTCGACTCCCCCACCTGCTTCACCACCTTGCCGACTTCAGGGAGCTCGACGTAGACGACGTCGCCGAGCTGCTTCTGCGCATAGTCTGTCACACCAATTCGAGCAAGATTACCCTCCAGCTTGACCCACTCATGATCCTTCGTGTAATAGAGTCCATCGGGAACTTCGTGCTCACCAACTTTCATCCAATCACCTCAATCAGCTAAAACTCTCATCTCAAATTATAAAGGTTACACTCGATGGTTCTGTGATGTTGAACTTTGGAAACCTAGTTGAGTTTTAATTTCTGTTTTCTCCTTCTGCGTCAGTTTCTTTGGATAATTGTAGATGGGCCCCCGAGGCGACTC